>DAOVVI010000416.1 GCA_030637245.1 Cyclobacteriaceae bacterium | reverse complement strand
AATCAAAGAAAGTATTATTTTTACTGGGGCATTCAATTTCACAAATGAATTCAAACCGATCCAAGAAAAAAAGTTTTTCATTCACAGGATTTTTAAAGCTTACCAGGTTTCCAAATTTGTTGATTATTGGGCTTACTCAATATTTATGTGTTATTTTCCTGGTCGCCCACCCTGAAACCTGGACCACGAAATTGTATGATCTTAATCTGCTTTTATTATCTTCATCAACTATCCTGATTGCCGCCGCCGGATACATTATCAATGATTATTATGACATTAAGATAGATTATATAAATAAACCGGATAAGGTAGTAGTCGGAAAGTTAATAAAACGACGAATAGTATTGGCGTCTCATTGGCTCCTCAATTTAGTTGGCATAGGTATTGGATTTTACCTGAATCTTTATATCGGTATTCTCAACTTATTTGCTGGATTTTTGCTTTGGTTATATTCCAATCAACTGAAAAGATTGCCCTTTGTAGGAAACCTGGTTATAGCGTTTTTAACAGCCCTTTCGATTTTGGTGGTAGCCGTCTATTATCATAAAAATGTATCCCTACTATTGTGTTATGCAGTATTTGCTTTTTCTATTAATCTGATTCGCGAAATAATTAAAGATATGGAGGATCTGAGGGGAGATATGAGGTTTGGCAGTAAGACACTGCCGATTGTTTGGGGACTACGAAAAACCAAGTACTTTCTTTATGGATTGATACTGATTTTTGTTTTGATCATTCTATATTTAACCCTTCAACTTGAAAATCAAACATTGAATTATTTTTTTATTATGCTAGTAGTTCCGATCATTTATTTTATTTATTTACTTTATAGAGCAGATTCTCAAAAGCGTTTTCACCGGTTGAGTACGTATTGCAAACTTCTGATGCTGGCGGGAATCTCAAGTATAGCATTTTTTTAATTAAACCAACAATATCTGTGAAAACCAAAATTGCTATTTTTGCTTCCGGTAGCGGCACCAATGCAGAAGAGATCATCAGGTACTTTCAAAATCATGAACGTATTGAAGTCTCGCTTATACTTTCTAATAATCCAAAGGCTTATGTTCTGCAAAGGGCAAAGAAGCATAAGATTCCTCACTTTGTCTTCACCCGGGAAATGTTTTATAAAGAGAAGATTGTTGATGAAGTTCTGAGGTTAAATGGGATTGACTTTATTGTATTAGCAGGATTTATGTGGTTGATACCTGAACGTTATGTCAGAAACTTCATTAGTAAAATGGTAAACATTCATCCTGCATTATTGCCGAAATACGGTGGTAAAGGGATGTATGGAAACCATGTCCACGAGGCAGTTGTCAAAAATAAAGAAACTGAATCCGGTATTACGATTCATTGGGTAAATGAAGAATATGATGAAGGAAATATTATATTTCAGGCCAAATGCAAAGTGAATCCTTCAGACACTGCAGAAGATGTTGCCAACAAAATCCACAGACTCGAACATGAGCATTATCCGAAAATAATTGAAAAGGCAATAATAGGATAATCAGTTGTATAAATGTTCTAAAATCCATGAAACAGAAAAGTAATTGAAAATCAATAGTTAAGCTATCCTGATTTTGATTGAATATATTCCACTAAACAATTAGCTTTGCATTTTTTACAATTTAATTAAGTATTCCATGTCCTTAAAGAAGATCCATTCAGCATTAATTTCTGTTTATCATAAAGATAATCTTGAACCAATTATAAAAATTCTCCATCATAATGGAGTTCAGCTTTTTTCAACAGGTGGCACCCAAAAATTTATTGAAGAAGTCGGTATTCCAGTTACACGCGTTGAGGACCTAACCAGTTATCCTTCCATTCTTGGGGGTAGGGTAAAAACTCTTCATCCGAAGGTTTTTGGAGGGATATTATCCAGAAGGGATCATGATGGTGATCTTGATCAAATGAAAGAATATGAAATTCCATCAATTGATTTGGTTGTCGTTGATCTGTATCCCTTTGAGGCCACTGTCGCTTCCGGAGCAAGTGAGCAAGATGTCATCGAAAAAATTGATATCGGTGGAATTTCATTGATAAGAGCAGCAGCCAAAAATTTTAATGATGTTTTGGTGGTTTCGTCTATGGAGCAATACAAGGATGTTGAAGAAATGCTCAAGAGCCAGAATTGTGAAACAACTTCTGATCAAAGAAAACTATATGCGGTAAAAGCATTTGATATTTCCTCACATTACGACACAGCCATTTTTACGTATTTAAATGCTGATGATAAGGTAAAAAGTTTTAAACGTAGTTCCCGTAAAAGTAAGGTATTGAGATATGGAGAAAACCCACATCAGGAAGGTGTTTTTTATGGTAATCTTGAAGAAATATTTGAGCAGATCCACGGGAAGGAATTGTCTTATAATAACCTGGTGGATATCGATGCAGCAGCATGCCTGATTGAAGAATTTGACAATGAAACAGTTTTTGCCATATTGAAGCATACAAATGCCTGCGGTTGCGCAGCCGGTTCAACCGTAAAAGAAGCATATCTGAAAGCTTTTGAAGCCGATACAATTTCTGCATTTGGCGGGGTTTTGATCACAAATGAAGTGGTTGACGCCGATGCCGCTGAAGAGCTGCGCAAATTATTTTTTGAGATTCTTGCTGCTCCGGGCTTCACAGAAGAAGCGTTGGATATTCTGAAGAAAAAGAAAAATAGAATTCTACTGAAGAAAAAAGCGAATCTCACAACTAAAAAACAATTCAAGAGTATCCTTAATGGAATCATCGGGCAGGACAGAGATCTAAAAACGGATGCATTGGAGCATCTTGAGACAGTAACTTCCCGTTCAACAACAGATGATGAAAATGCTGCCCTTTTATTTGCAAGTAAAATTTGCAAACACACTAAATCCAATACCATTGTTTTAGCAAATAATGGTCAATTAATAGCCAGTGGAGTGGGTCAGACTTCCAGGGTAGATGCATTGAATCAGGCGATTAAGAAAGCCGCTGATTTTGGACTGTCTCTGGAGGGTGCAGTATTGGCGTCTGATGCCTTTTTCCCTTTTCCGGATTGTGTAGAAATTGCAGATGGAGTCGGTATTAAAGCGGTTATTCAGCCGGGAGGATCTATCAGAGATAAGGACTCGATTGAATATTGCGACAAACATAAAATGGCAATGGTATTTACAGGCATGAGACATTTT
>DAOVVI010000156.1 GCA_030637245.1 Cyclobacteriaceae bacterium | reverse complement strand
TGCCAAAAAAAGAGTAAAAAAACTAAAACCAGAAAAAAAGCTAAAAAGGAACAATTTGAATCTGCTACTACTGATGAATTTTTTCAATTTAAAAATATAAACAAAATCCCTTTTTACTATAATGAGAAGGAACTTAAGTCAATCCAATTAAAAGAAACTGCAAAATATTGGGAAGGTTTGTATAATGAATTGGGCAGTTATATTGCCAGGTTTGGTATTCAAAATTTTTACAAAGATACCTATTTGCTGTGGAGATATGCCAAACTTACAGAGCTGTATGGCGATATGGAAGACGCAAAAAAATTATACAAACTTGTTTTAAAACATAATCGCGACGACATAGAACTTGAGCGGCTTGAAATATACTATGATTCTATAAGCAAAAATGAATTGCAGAAATACGTTCCAATTGATTATTACTATGAACTGATCGATTACCGAAGAAATGTGGACACGTTAAGCCCTCCCAGGGGTTGGCAGATAAACATGGGCCATTTTATAAATTCTGAATATTCTGATTACGGGCCTTCTTTGGCTATTGATGACAAAACACTAGTATTTACATCTAAAAGAAATATTATTCCAGATGGATTGGATACAAAGCAGAACGAGGATATTTACTTCAGCGCAACCGAATTTGACCAATGGGATTATGCCCGGCCAATTCAAGAGCTTAATACAATTTATAATGAAGGTTCTGTTTGCTTGAGTAAGGATGGGAAAACCATATATTTTGCAAGATGTGATGCTCCCGGATCTTATGGAAATTGTGATATTTATGTTTCTACTTTACATCCCGACAGCACCTGGAGTCGTCCTGCCAACCTTGGCGTTAATGTGAATAGTCGCTCATGGGATTCACATCCTTCTCTGAGCCATAGCGATGACACGCTTTATTTCGCTTCAGATCGTATAGGCGGATTTGGAATGTCCGATATTTATTTCACTTATAAAGATAAAAAAGGCAACTGGGCAAGAGCGCAAAATCTGGGCCCCATTATAAATAGTCGAAATAGTGAAGTGAGTCCTTTTATTCATCCGGCCCATCACATTTTGTATTTCAGCTCCAACGGTTATGTACTTAATTTTGGTGAATTTGATATTTACAAATCTTCAAAAACAAATGGAATATGGCAGGAAGCTGACAATATCGGACCGCTGGTAAATGGCGCCGGTAGTGAATTTTATTTTACGATCGACTCCAAAAGTAAGAATTTGTTTTATGCCAGGTCTATCGAAAATGACCTTAATAATCTGGATCTATATTCTTTTCCATTACCCATGGGTGCACAGCCTTTGGCAACCATCAGGCTTCAAGGATCTTTAATGGATTCAAATACCGGGGATCCCTTCGAAAGAGGAATTGTATCGATTATAGATATTGAAACCGGAATTGAAGTTGCTCCACAATTTTTAAGTAAAGAGGGTAAATTTGATTTTAAACTCATCAATAACAAACAATACCTGCTGATTATTCAGGGAGATGAATTTTTCAGGGTGGAAGAAATTTTCTTTCTTGATGGAGACATGGAACTCCACATGGTAACGGAGTCGATTACCAGCCGGTTGAAATTTGAATCCATTGAATTTGATAACGGGTCTTCAGAATTAAAAACAAGCATGTACCTTGATCTTGATAAGCTTTCTGACTTCCTTTTGGACAATCCGGATTTTAAATTGAAAATTACGGGACATACAGATTCAGACGGCAGTTATGATTTTAATATGGATTTATCGATTGAAAGAGCAAAGGCAATCGCTGAATATATTATTTACTTTGAAAACATTTCTGCTGCAAGAATTGAAACTTTTGGTTTTGGAAGCTCACAGCCTATAGTGGAAGAAAAAACAGAAGCTGACAAAGCTTTAAATCGCCGAGTTGAATTTGAATTGTACAGACCTTCTCAAGAAGAATTAAGAAAAATGCAACAAGAAATCAATGAGGAAGAGGAGGATGAATGGTAGAAGTGGCGGTAAGTTGCAGTTGATAAAAGTAGCAGGAGGTAGCTATGGATAAATACCACCTCCTTCAACTATATCTTCTTGCCTCGTTTTACTAAAAGAACTCCTGAATAATGTCGTTGAAGAACACGAAAACCATCAGACCTAAAAGCAATATCATACCCACTTTTTGAGCGTTTTCAAGAAATTTATCCGAAGGTTTTCTTCCTGAAACAATTTCATATACAAGAAAAACTACATGACCGCCATCAAGGGCAGGAATTGGCAATAAGTTCATGAATGCCAGCACCATTGAGATAAGACCCGTCAGTGTCCAGAATCGCATCCAATCCCATGTGACGCCAAAAACTTTCATAATACCTAGCGGGCCTCGAAGTGATTTTGTCGGGGAAAGATCTCCACTAAACATCTTGCCAAAAGCTTTTATGTTTACCCATACGACACTAAATGCTCTTTCTGTACCTTTTGGTATAGACTCCAAAAAGCTGTATTGTACTCTGGTTATTTCGAGTAGCTTAATTACCTGAATTCCAATGAATGAATCCTCACCTACTTCAACATTTATTTGCTCGTCAGTAAATTGAGTCATTTCTTTATCCGTTGGCCTTTTAATATCCAGGGCAACAGTTTGACCTGCATGATTAGCTAATTCTGCTCTAAATTCATGGAAATAATCAAAAGACTTTCCATCAATTTTTTCTATTCGGTCTCCCTCTTTTAATCCTGCTTTTTTCGCACCGGAATTTTTGGAGATATTACCAACCATAAATTCGAAAATTTCTTCAACAAACAAATCATCAGATTCCTGTCTGGAAAAATTTTCAATGAAATTTGCCGGTATGGGAATCTCAATCTTTTCTCCGTCCCTTATAACGGTATAATAGCTGTTGCTTTCAAGCAAACGATTTGGATCCCTGACATCATAGAAGCTTTCAAAAACCTCCCCATTGATGGCGATGATTTTATCACCGGTTTTGAAACCAAGTTCAATTCCAATAGGGCCTGGAACTACTCCAAGTTTATTTACTTCTGACATGGAATAATAGGTTTCTCCTAAAGAGTAGGTAAGAAAAATAAATATTATAATTCCTGTGATCACATTCACAATTATTCCACCAAGCATCACAATGAGCCGTTGCCATGCAGGTTTCGATCTGAACTCCCATGATTTTGGTTCTTCTTCCATGGTCTTGGTATCGAGGGATTCGTCAATCATTCCGGAGATCTTTACAAATCCTCCAAGTGGAATAGCTCCAATCGAATAAACTGTTTCACCATATTTAAACCCAAAGATTTTTGGAGGAAATCCGATGGAAAACTGCTCTACTCTCATACCAAACAGTTTGGCCGCCAGCATATGTCCGCCCTCATGTACTCCTACCAGGATGGACAACGCTAAAATAAGCTGCCCAACCATTACAATGATATCTAATGTACTACCCATTTATTAATTATTTCTTTTGCTTTTATTCTAGTTTCTATATCTGTACTTACGTAATCCTCTAATGTCGGATGGTTTAAAAAATCGATGGATCCCATACTTTGTTCAATAACTTCTGAGATTTCAAGGAATCCTATTTCATCCTTCAAAAAAGCATCAACTGCTATTTCATTAGCCGCATTTAAAATACATGGTAAATTACCACCTTTTTCTAATGCCTGATAAGACAATGCCAAATTTCTGAATGTTTCCAAATCTGCTTGTTCGAATGTCAATTCCGGATAATCCATGAAATTGAATCTTGGGAAATCAGACTTTAGTCTGTCCGGATAGCTCAATGCGTACTGGATTGGCAAACGCATATCAGGCAAACCCATCTGGGCTTTTATGGAACCATCCTCAAACTGAACCATCGAATGGATGATGGACTGCGGATGAACGACCACATCGATTTGATTATTGTCCAAACCAAACAACCATTTTGCTTCAATCACCTCAAGACCTTTATTCATCATAGTTGCAGAATCGATCGTGATCTTTGCTCCCATATCCCAGTTAGGATGTTTTAGCGCCTGGGCTGCTTTCACATATTTCAATTCTTCGTAAACCTTGCCCCTAAATGGCCCTCCGGACGCAGTTAGTATTATTTTTTCAATCTTATTTTGAAAGTCTCCAACCAGGCACTGAAATATAGCTGAATGTTCAGAATCAACTGGATAAATATTAACTCCCTTTTCTTTAGCAGCTTTTGTTATCAGATCGCCGGCAATCACTAAAGTCTCTTTATTTGCAAGCGCTATTTGCCTACCGGACTCAATTGCCCTCAATGTCGGTTTCAGGCCGGAGTACCCCACCATAGCGGTTAAGACTACATCAATAGTATCCATTTCTACCACGGAGGTTAATGATTTCTCTCCGGAATACACTTTTATATCAAGTGGATCAAGCGCATCAAAAACTTTTCTGTACAAACTATCATCGCCAATTACAACTGCATTTGGCCTGAATTGTCCAGCTTGTTGAATGAGCAGGTTCACATTTCGATGAGCTGTAAGCACTTCTACTTCAAAAGAATTTGGATTATTGGCAATTACCTCAAGGGCCTGTGTGCCAATGGATCCTGTGCTGCCCAGAATAGCAATATGTTTTTTAGTCCGACTCAGAATAATTTATTTTCAAAAATAAGCCCGCAAAATTAAAGATTATAATTGATATGTTCTAAGTTCATCGACTATTTGTCTGTCATTTGAGAGTCTGGGTACTTTATTTTGCCCTCCAAGCTTTCCTTTTGATTTCATATAATCCCTGAATGCGTCCTTTCTGAGCGGAATAATTTTTAATGGTCGTAAAATTTTCCCCACGATTAAATCTTCATAATACGAATTCAAATGTTGCAATTTTTCATCAATTTCTATTTCAAAACGCTTCATGTCATCCGGAGGTTTTGAAAATTCCACAAACCACTCATGAAGTGGGAGGCCTTCTCCCGGCGTCACCTGGGGCGCTACAGTAAATTCTATCGTTTCCACTTCATTGAATTTATCAGTGGCCAACTTCATGGCTTTTTCAACTTCCTCTCCTATCACATGCTCCCCAAAAGCAGAAATAAAATGCTTTATTCTTCCAGTGACAATCACCCTGTACGGATTTTTATTGACAAATTTTACGGTATCGCCAATCGAATATCCCCACAACCCTGCATTGCTATTGATGATCACAGCATAATTGACGCATGTATCCACCTCTTCAATAGTTAGTCTTGTTGGATTTTCATTAAAATATTCATCTGTCGGGATAAACTCAAAGAATATCCCCGAGTTGAGTAAAAGCAATAAACCTTCCTCTTGTTGTGAGTCCTGATAAGCAATAAAACCTTCGGAAGCCGGATATGTTTCTATAGAATCTATCTTCTTTCCAACAGATTCAACCAATTTTGCCCGATAAGGCTCAAAATTTACTCCACCATAAATAAACATGGAAAAATCAGGGAAGACGTCTTTTATTTGTTTACCTGTCCGCTCGGTGATCCTGTCAAAATACATCTGAACCCATGGAGGAATACCGGATATCAAAGACATTTTTTCATTAATAGTTTCATCAATGATCTTCTCCAGCTTATG
>DAOVVI010000303.1 GCA_030637245.1 Cyclobacteriaceae bacterium | reverse complement strand
GGTAAATTCTTCACCCGGCTCTATAAAAATATATGGATTGACTTTCCATCCTTGCCCGAGTTCACGCGCAGCCTTTGCAGCATTGCCTTCTTCAAGAGTTGCCATTCCTCCTTTACCTTTCTCTCCGGTAAAGTTTTCAGGACTAATAGAACGAGATTTAGCATCTGACATGCGATAGAGGTTCCCCATATTTAGATCAAGTCCGTTAAATTTTTCATGTTCTTCCTCTTCACAGCCTGATATAAGAATAATGAGGGCGATTAGGGTAAAAAATGTTTGTTTCATTAGTTTAATTTTTAATGTTAGCGACACGATTAATCGGGCCTTTACTTTTTTTGGACACACGGATACCCGTATCTTTAATTCTCTTCAATTTAGTAAATATATTGTGTATCACAGGTGTCTGGTTATAATTTTAGAATAATCTACCATCCTTTACGAGTTTCAGCGACTTGATCACTCCACACCACAAAACTTCATCATTTACTCAATTGATTTTGCCACTTTCTTATTTCCGGGTAAAATCCCAACATAAACGAAGATGATTGTATTCAAAGGTAGGCTCCCTCCTTTTGGAACACACTAATCCATAAGCTATATTCACCTTTCAAACATAAATATATTGTTGAGATCCAATAAAAAAGAAAATGGATATAAACACAAATTGGAATAAAATAAGAATTCATTTTAGTAAAAGTTTCAGATCAAACTTTCATGTATCGATTGCATCTGTTGACTCTGAGAATAATCCAACCATAACACCAATCGGTTCATTATTCTTGAACAAAAATCTAACAGGATTCTATTTTGAGAAATATCCTTCAAAACTACCGATTTATGCCAAAATAAACAGAAAAATATGCGTAATGGCAGTTAATAGTAGTATGTGGTTTTGGATAAAATCCCTAATTAAAGGAAAGTTCAATAATTACCCTGCAATTAAGCTTTACGGAGAGCTTGGGCAAAAAAGAGAAGCTACAAGAATTGAAATTACCAGGCTAAATAGAAGAATGAAAACTACTAAAGGAATGAAAGGTAATACATATTTATGGGGGGATATGAAATTTGTAAGAGAGATAAGTTTCAAAAAAGCAGAGAAAATAAATTTAGGAGAAATGACAAAGGATTTATAAATATTCGATTACAAAGCATTTACGGTTTTTTTAAATATTCAAATATTATCACCCTCAAAACGACTATCAATCAACTGATTACTATTAAAATATATCCCCTCTTATTTTTTATATCTATAACTTTATTAATGGGTATTTAGGAAAATAAACTTGATGGTCTGGAGCTGAATTTGGAGCCTTTTTATTTTGCCTTGACAAGCATATTTTTTTGATTATTGCAATATTCCGTGATCATTTTTCTCATGTTGCTATGAAACTCATTAATGATCTTATTGTGAAAGAATGGATATAAATATTTATCCCTGATTTTTGACTTGCTTTTCACAAAGCTTTTATGAATGATCCTGGTATATCCATCTTCAGTATCTACAAATTGAATGGTCTGCTTTCCCTGAGACTTCCCTCCTTTTAGATAGCTAAATTCAAAAAGTTTATTTTTAGGATCGACGTTGATTATTTCAAATACAACGGGAAGATTATAAAATCCATTTAGAATTTTTAAATTGAGATAGTATATCTGCCCTTCCGCCAATCCGTAGAAATCCTGATTTGCATAATAAATGGAATGAGAATTTCTTGCAAAAAGCAAAGCAAAAGAAACCCTGTTTATGTCCCAAACATCAGTTTGACATGAATATTGATAAATATCCCAAACCACATCACTTTGCTCTTTGACAATATAATTCTTTTCATAATTCTTGAAGTTGGTTAAATCGTCATTCTTTTGCACAGACACTTCCAAATCTGAAAAATATTCAATTTGTTGATTTTTTTGCTCAACTATAAAGTTCTTTACTTTATTCTGTTTTATCTGACTTAGATCTATAGAGCTGATGCTATTCTGCCCATAGGTCGTTCCTGCTGTAACACTTAAAAATATAAGTTGGAGTATTTTAAAAAATCTGCTCAAGTAAAGGTGATTAGAATATAACGTTCATATAATTTCCAAAACTAAAAATCTGTTTAATCGAAAATAGCAAAAATTGAAATTATAGCTTAAAGATAAAAATCTTTTTCAAAACATCAATTGCATGAATTGTAAATCTACCTATCCATGTAATTAATATATCATAGTTTATTAATTGCGGGTCACAAATTGTCAAAAAAATTATTCATTTCTCAATGAATCAACCGGGTTGGTTCTCGCAGCTTTAAGCGTTTGCAAGCCAACAGTGAGCCATGCAATTAGGATTGCCACCAGTCCAGCCGTCAGGATGGATAGAACTTTAATATCTCCATGATAAGCGAATGTATTTAACCAACTTGTCATGCCCCACCAGGCTACCGGAATTGCTAATCCAAATCCTATTAGCACCAAAAATGTAAATCTTTTTGTTAGCAATACTAATATTTGAACCACAGTAGCTCCCATTACTTTTCTAATTCCAATCTCTTTAAATCGCTGTTCGGCCGTATAAGAAGCGAGTCCAAAAAGTCCTAAAATCCCGATGATCACAGCAATGACCGAAAAATAACTTACCAAGTCTGCTACTTTCTCATCCTCTTCATAAAGGTCATTGAACCTTGCGTCTATAAAATAATACGAAAATGGGTAACCCGGCCTCAGGTAACTCCATTGTTCCTGCAAATATTTAATTGTCTCTTCCTGCTTTTGTTCATCCAATTTCATTACTACAGCCCCACCTCTTCCCTGGGTGATCATAAAGATAATTGGTGCAATTTCCTGCTTCAGACTTTCAAAATGAAAATCTTTGACAACTCCGGTAATATAGCCATTACGACCACCATATGTAATTTTCCTTCCAACAGCTTGATCATTACTTACCCAACCAACGGCTCTCACTGCAGCCTCGTTGATAATAAATGCCTCAGAAGAATCACTTGCCAGTTTTACATCAAAATCCCTCCCGGCAATTACAGGTATTTCCAGTGTACTTAAAAAATCGAAATCCGTATGGATATCAGCAAGTCTGAAATCCAGAGTTTTCATTTCACCATCCACCTCTACCGTCCCTCCTTGAGAATCAAGCAATCTCCCGGATGGTATTCTGCTGGAATAGGCTACCGATTTGATCCCCTCCTTTTGTAATAGCTGGTTTTTAATTAACTCGTATTTGGAATTGATCTCTTCACTGGAAGGCAAAACTATGATCCTGTTCTTACCAAAACCCAGGTCCTTGTTTTTTACATACGACAGCTGATCATCAACCACTCCAACACCTATGAGCATTACAATGGAAATAAAAAATTGAAAAACAACCAATATTGAACGCATTCCTCCTTTTCCGCTTTTCATTCCAGACCCTTTTAACACTGAAGCCGGTTGGAAAGAGGACAAAAACAAGGCAGGGTAAGTCCCTGCAGCAAATCCGGTTATCAGTGTAATCCCAACCAATAAACTTAGTAGAAAATGATCGTTGACAAAATCAAGAGAAAGTGTTTTCTGACTGAAATTGTTAAACCAGGGAAGTAAGAGAACTACTAACAAACAAGCTATTACCAGTGCCAAAATTGCAAAGATGATAGACTCGGTAAGAAATTGATTGATTAGCATTTTTCGATAAGCGCCAAGAACTTTGCGCATGCCTACCTCCCTGGCTCTTTTTGCAGATCGTGCTGTGGAAAGATTTATAAAATTAATGCAAGCAATTACAAGTATGAATCCGGCGATGATGCTGAATAAATAAATATAAGCAATATCTCCATTCGCTTCAATTTCAGAATCAAGGTGTGAATGGAGATGAACATCTGTTATATTCATTAGGTGCAGCTTATTATAATCTGAGGCCTTCCAAAATTCTCCTGCTTCTAAATGCCTGTCAATAAATTCTGGAATGCTTTTCTCAAAGTCCTGAACATCAGTACCTTTTTTGAATTTAATAAATGTAGAGAAATTATTGCTC
>DAOVVI010000534.1 GCA_030637245.1 Cyclobacteriaceae bacterium | reverse complement strand
TTAGAATCATTATAAAAAGACTCTGAAGTTGCATTGAGAGGGCTTTTTATATTTATTAAGTAACCCTTATCACCTACATATAATCGGCATTGCAGAATATCATTTTAAACATGATTAAAATCACTTTAAATATAAAATCGGATTACTATTTTTGTCAAATTGTTTAAGAATTAATTATTCATCAAATTTCTTTTTGACGCTAATTTTATAACATTATCAATATCATGAATGAAAAAAAATATCTTACAATAGATGGCAATGAAGCGGCTGCATATGTTGCATACCGAGTGAATGAAGTTTGTGCCATCTATCCAATTACTCCCTCCTCAAATATGGGGGAATGGGCAGACGAATGGGCTGCCAAAGGCATTAAAAATATATGGGGCAATATCCCGACAGTTGCTGAAATGCAAAGTGAAGGCGGCGCCGCTGGAGCTCTTCATGGATCGTTGCAAGCAGGAGCTCTGACAACAACCTTTACAGCATCACAGGGTCTTCTACTCAAAATACCAAATATGTTCAAAATAGCAGGTGAGCTAACCTCTACTGTTTTTAACATATCGGCAAGAGCGTTAGCCACTCACGCACTTTCTATTTTTGGAGATCATTCAGATGTAATGTCAGCCAGAACCACCGGATTTGGCATGCTCGCTTCGGCCTCTGTTCAGGAAGTTATGGATTTTGGTCTTATTGCCCAGGCTGCAACATTGGAATCCCGCATTCCTTTCGTTCACTTTTTTGATGGGTTCAGAACCTCTCACGAAGTTGCAAAAATTGAAGTGGTTGATGATGATGTGATGAAAACCATGATCACTGATGATTTGGTGAAAGCTCATAGAAGAAGAGCGCTTACTCCTGACAGGCCGGTAATCAGAGGAACAGCCCAAAACCCGGACGTATTCTTTCAGAACAGAGAGACAATGAATCATTTCTATGATCAGTGTCCTGATATTGTTCAGAAAAAAATGGATGAGTTTGCCGAGCTTACCGGCAGGCAATACAAACTTTATGAATATTATGGAGCCGAAGATGCCGAAAAGATCGTCATTATTATGGCGTCTGCAGCTCAGACAGTAAAAGAAACTGTTGATTACCTGAATGCCAATGGAGAAAAAGTTGGCGTCTTGATGGTACGGCTTTACAGGCCATTTTCGATTAAGAGCTTTATGGAAGCAATTCCTGCTTCTGTAAAATCTATCTCTGTTTTAGACAGAACTAAAGAGCCTGGCGCCACTGGCGAACCAATGTATCTTGATGTAGTGAATGCGGTCAATGAAGGTTTGGATCTTGGATTTGGCTCACTTACGGAAAAACCGCAAATTGTTGGTGGCAGATATGGTCTATCATCAAAAGAGTTTACGCCAGCCATGGTTAAAGTTGTTTATGAAAACACAGGTGAAGGAGCTAAAAACCATTTCGTGGTTGGTATTAATGATGATGTGAATCATACCAGTATCGATTTCGATCATGATTTCAGCATCGAATCCGAAAAAGTGGTTAGGGCAATGTTCTATGGGTTAGGCTCAGATGGTACTGTTGGTGCAAATAAGAATTCGATTAAGATTATTGGAGAAAATACAGAAAATTATGCTCAGGGTTATTTTGTTTATGATTCCAAGAAATCCGGGTCAATCACAACCTCCCATTTAAGGTTTGGCCCGGATCCTATTGAATCTCCCTATTTGATTTCTAAATCTAATTTTGTTGCATGTCATCAACCTGTATTCCTTGATACAACGGATATGCTCAGGCATCTTCATAAAGGAGGTACATTCTTAGTAAATACACCATACAGCAAAGATGAGATCTGGAGTAAACTTCCAAAAGAGGTTCAATCTCAATTAATCGAAAAAGAAGCTAAGTTGTTCATCATCGATGCCCAGGATGTAGCAGAGAAAAGTGGAATGGGCAGGCGTATAAATACGGTGATGCAGGTCTGTTTCTTCGCTATTTCAGGCGTATTACCAAGAGATAAAGCCATTGAAGCCATTAAAGATTCCATTAAGAAAACATATGGGAAAAAAGGTGAAGTGATCGTTCAGATGAACCTTAAAGCTGTTGATAACACGTTGGACAACTTGTACGAAGTTGAAGTTCCTTCGCAAGTCAGCAGTGAAACTTCGCTGAAAGCACCTGTTCCTGCAGGATCTCCTGATTTTGTAGAAAAAGTACTTGGTGAAATTATTGCCGGCAGAGGAGATGATCTTCCTGTAAGTGTATTCCCTGTTGATGGTACTTTCCCTACAGGAACTGCGAAATATGAGAAACGAAACATAGCGCTTTCAATTCCTACCT
>DAOVVI010000038.1 GCA_030637245.1 Cyclobacteriaceae bacterium | reverse complement strand
TGTTTTTCATGTGCAACCCACAGTTTGCCGGGTGAAATGCCTATGATAGTTGAAATTAAGGAAGCAGATGGGAAATTACTACAGCGAATTACAAGAAATTAGTTAAACGGAAAGAGTAATTATAAACAAATAAATTATGCGAACCGGAGTTTTTTTCTGCCAATTGGATGATCAATGGAATACAGACATTGACGCCATCGCCAAATATTCTGCAAATCTTCCGGATGTTGAGACAGTTCAAAATCTGGGTGTAATGCCCTTGCTCGATTATAAAACTTTGAGTGAAAAAATAAGTTCCAAAAATCTGGACCGTGTGGTGATTGCCGGAGATATACCAGGGTATTTTAAACCAGTCTTTACCAAAGCAATGGCTTCTTCAGGAGGAAATGTCAACGAAGTACGCCTGGCATCCTTCATGGAACATGGAGCTAAAAATGGAAATTCAATGGATCGCGCTAAGGCCATAGTTGCCTGTGCTACCATCGGCATCCCTTTTTCGCTTGCAGCCATACCCGGAGGGAATCCAGTAAATCATTCCACCATGGTGATTGGAGCCGGTATCGCCGGCATACAGGCTTCCCTTGAAATCGCAAATGCAGGGAAACAGGTTTACCTGATTGAACAAAGCGGAACGATAGGTGGCCACATGGCTATGTTTGACAAAACATTTCCCACCCTGGACTGTGCCGCCTGTATTCTCACGCCAAAGATGGTTGATGTCGGACAACATGAGATGATCAACTTAATGACCAGATCAAAAGTGATTTCAGTGACCGGTAAACCCGGGGCTTTCAAAGTGAAGATCAAAAAGAAAGCGCTTCGTGTTGATATAAACGCCTGTGTGGCTTGTGGTCTGTGCGTAGATGCCTGCCCGGTAAAAGTTGAAAGTGAATTTGATGCGGGCATCTCCATCAGAAGAGCCATTTATATCCCCTTTCCCCAGGCAGTCCCCAATGCCTACCTGATCGATGAAGAACATTGTAGATATGTGTTGACAGATGGAGATAAATGTGGTGTTTGTGTCAGGAAGTGTCCAAAAGATTGCATTCATCTCGACGAAGAAGATGCAATTGTCGATATCGAGGTTGGGAATATTATCCTGGCTACAGGGTATGAATTACTCGACGTAGGTAAAATCGAGCAGTACGGATATGGAAAATATCCAAATGTGGTCACTTCCCTTGAATTTGAAAGACTGACCAATGCTTCGGGCTCAACCGGCGGAAGGATCGTTACTAAAATCAAAAAATACAACAGGAAAAAGAAGAAAGATGAATGGGTCTTTTCTCCTGAAGGACTACCGCCAAGGAGCGTGGCCATCATTCATTGTGTCGGGTCAAGAAACAAAAAATACAATTCCTACTGCTCACGTGTTTGTTGTATGTATTCCCTGAAATTCGCCCACCTGATCAAGGAAAAAATCGCTAATGTAAAGGTATATGAATTTTATATCGATATGAGAGCGTTTGGAAAGGGATATGAAGAATTTGCAGAGCGTATTAAACAGGAAGGCACTTTCGTGATCCGGGGTCACTCCGCATCTGTTGATATGCATGATGATCAGATGGTGGTTCTTGGAGAAGATATATTTAACGACAGGTTAGTCCAGTTTAAAGTTGACATGGTGGTTCTCGCAGTCGGACTGGTTCCTTCGCCAGGAACAGAGGAGCTCAGTAGAATACTGGGTGTTCGAAGGGATGATGATGGCTGGTTTTCAGAATTGGACTATAACGGAAACCCAACAGATACCGACAGAGGTGGTATTTATGTAGCAGGTATGTGTCAGGCGCCCAAAGACATCCCTGATACAGTAGCGCAAGCTTCAGCGGTGGCTGCAGGGGTATTGCGCAGTTTCACGAGTGGGCAAGGAGTAGGCAACATGAGCAGCCTATCCTTGAGTGATATAGAAGCAAAAGCTAAAACCATTCACACAATATATTGAGGATATTATGGCAATCAGAGTAAATCCAAGTTTTATAGACGACCTGGACCGTTTTGGTGCAGAAGACGTGCAATTATGTTATCAGTGTGGAGACTGTTCAACGGTCTGTTCTCATGCAGATGATATATTTAAATTCCCGCGTAAGTCAATGCGACAATTGCAGATGGGACTCGAACAGAAAATCGAAACCACACTTGAACCCTGGCTATGTTATTACTGTGGTCAATGTTCTGAACAATGTCCACGGGAAGCGGACCCGGGAGAAACCATGATGAGTCTGCGTCGTTGGTTAATATCCCGTTATGACTTTACAGGAATCGCAAGGCAATTCTTTAAGTCAAGAATTCGTGAAATATTATCCATTACCGTAGTCGCCTTGTTAACAGGGGCATTTTTAATGTTCCATGTTTTATCAGGAGGCAGCATTCACATTTATGATGGAGAAGGGGCTTTTCTACCCAGCCCGTTTATTCATACATTTGACCTCACCATTGGGTCCGTCCTGGCTGTTTTTCTATTGATTAATGCAGTCCGCATGTGGTATTTTACCATGATCAGGGGTATGTCCATTCCTGTTCCATGGTGGCTCTATTTAAAAGAATTTTTCGAGCTGCCCTTGCATTTCTTTACCCAGAAAATGTATGCGGAATGTGAAAATAAAAACGAACATCAAGTACACATGCCCTGGTTGATCCACCTCGGATTAATGTTGGGATATGTCACTATGTTGGTGCTGGTAATGGTATTTATTGAACCGCTGCAGGCTGGTCCGGAAATTCACTGGTCCATCCATATTTTCGGATATCTTGCAACAATCGGATTGTCGATAGGCACTATTTATTTTATTCGACACCGAATAAAAAAAGAAAACTATATCCAGTATAAAAAATCACATAGTACGGACTGGATCTTTGTTGTGATGTTGTTTTTTATTGTGATAACTGGGATTCTTCAGCATATTTTCCATCGAACCGGATTATATGAATGGGCCAACATTACCTATGTTATACATTTAATGGCTGTGACGCCATGGTTGCTCAGGATGCCATTCAGTAAATGGGCGCATATGATTTATCGTCCTTTGGCCATGTATTTTGCAGCTATCCAGAAAACTGCATATGCAAGACAGGATGACCTGGATGATTCTCTTTCAGTTACAATTAAGTAAAGTATGGAAACCATGAAAAATCTCAGAATTGGCGTCTATGTTTGCAACTGCGGAACGAATATTGCCAAAATAATCGATGCAGAGGCGGTTGCCAAATATGCTTCCAACCTGCCAAATGTAGCGATTGCCAAAACCTATAAATACATGTGCTCCAACCCGGGGCAGGAAATGATCGCCCAGGATATTAAAGATAATGAACTTGACCGTGTAGTTGTTGCTGCCTGTAGTCCGAATATGCATGAGCGGACTTTTCGTCATGCTTTAAGGATGGCAGGGCTTAACCAATACCTGCTTGAAATGGCCAATATCCGGGAACAGTGCAGTTGGGTACATAAGGACAGAAAAGCAGCCACCAAAAAAGCTATGGCGCTTGTTCATGGGGCTGTATTGAGGGTTGAAAAGCATGAAGCCCTTGAAAGCATAGATGTTGATATGAGTCCAAACTCGTTGGTCATAGGTGGTGGTATTGCCGGAATGACAACCGCCCTTGAACTTGCCGATGCCGGCAATTCTGTGCACCTTGTTGAAAAAAGTGATCAACTTGGAGGTAATGTAGGGCGAGTTGACCTAACCGCGCCGTATTATTATTCTGCAACCGACCTGTTAACTGATCGGATTACCCGAACGAAGAGTCATAAAAAGATCCAGGTATATCTGCAATCGAAAGTAACTGATCTCTCTGGTTTTGTCGGTAATTTTACAGCCAATATAATACATCTTAATGGTGTGCCGGAATCAGAAAAAACGCCGGTTGAAGTGCAAATCGGGAACGTAGCCATATGCACCGGCTACAAGGAATTTGATGCTTCACGCGTAACCCATTACGGGTACGGGAAATTGCCGAATGTAATTACATCATTCGAACTGGAAAGAATGCTAAGGGCCGGCAAGGTAGAAACAAAAGAAGGAAAGACACCAAAATACGTGGCCATCATACACTGCGTCGGGAGCCGGAATAAGGAATTCCATACCTATTGCTCAAGGGTTTGCTGCATGACTGCCTTGAAATATGCCCATGAAATAAAATCGGCAAATCCCGAGTGCTATGTTTCTGATGTGTACATCGATATGAATGCATTTGGAAAGGGTCATGAAGATTTTTACCTGCAATCCTCACAGGCCAAGACCTTATTCCTGATGTATGATAAGGAGAATCGACCGGTCATTCATAAGGCTGAGCCCAGCGATGACTGCGAGATGCTAATTGAGGTGCATGAAAAATTATCCGGGGAACATATTGAGATCCCCGCTGACCTGATTGTCCTGATGGTTGGCATGGAAGCCCGTGAAGACGCCCATGAAATAGCTCATCTTGCCGGTATCAGCCAGGATAAAGATGGCTGGTTTATCGAGAGCCACCCGAAACTGGAACCGGTTGCCACCACTACCGACGGTGTTTTTATAGCGGGAACCTGTGTGGCGCCAAAAGATATTCCTGATACGGTGGCACAGGCCAGGGCTGCCGCAGCTCGTATTCTTGCCAGGATTGCAAAAGGTAAGATCGAAGTGGATGCCATATATTCCGAAGTCAACAAAGAATTGTGTAGCGGGTGCCGCTTCTGTAACGATTTATGCCCCTATAACGCTATTGAATTCATCGAGGAAGAAGGGCAAAGCCATGTAATAAGTGCCTTGTGTAAAGCCTGTGGCGTTTGTGTGGCTGCCTGTCCGTCATCAGCCATCAAAGGTCGGCATTTCACCGATGATCAGGTGCTTGCCCAGATCGATGGGTTATTCAGTAAAGTTGAATATGAGTTGGAGGAGCAACCGGTAAAATAAAAAAAACCAGAGGTTGGAAGACTAAGGACCAAGGTTGAAAGTCAATTGTCATAATGGTGTAAGTCTTGGCAATGGCAAGAGTTCCTGCTCTGCCTACAGCTCTTTCGGATTTGTAATCCGAAAGTAAAAATCCGGAGATTTCTACTTTATCAACAGATACAGAATAATATTCACCGCAGTTCAGTAAATTTAAATCAAATTAAATTTGATTTAATTCCTTTTTAATTGCCATTTCCGCCAATTCAGCGATTTCTTCAGCGGTGTAGTTTCCTCTTTCTATTGGATCAAGGACCGAGTAGGTTAGTTTTTCTCCAACACCCATTGGGAAACCGGTTCTTTGCAAAAGATAATTGCCATCAACTGCAAATGGAATTATCACAGCAGAGGGCGCTGTTTTTAATAATGTCCCTAAACCTCCGGCTTTAAATCTCCTGACTTTTCCATCTTTGCTTCGGGTTCCTTCTGGGAATATGCAAGCGGAATAATTGTTGGCTTCGATCTGCCTTCCAAGTTTTATGATCTCTTTTATGGCCTGAGAGCGGTTTTTACGATCTATTAATGCCGAGCCACCTTTTCTGAGATTGTAAGAAATGCTGGGAATACCTTTAGCCAATTCAATTTTGGAAATATATTTTGGAAAGTGCTTCCGAAAACCCCAGGCTAATGGAGGAATATCGAATTGGCTCTGATGATTAGAAACGATGATCAGTGGTATGTCTTTTGGAAGTTTTTCAAACCCAACAAATTTTACTTGCGCACCAAGAATGAGATGGCTTTTAATGATCAAAAAGTTCATGATTTCCACAGCTCGTTTTTGTGCGAGATAGCCGAAAACATTCCAGCATATCACTTGAATAAGATGGAAAATGACTAAAAGCAATCCAAAAACGAGATAAAAAATTGGAGTTAGAATGTATGCTAATACTTTTTTCATATCACCTGCAATATTGTATAAAAAATCTTAAAAGTAAATTTAATAAATGGTCAATAAAAACTCTGTAAAGAGTCCACAACAGATGAATAGTAAATTAATTGTAAGATAATATTAATATATTTATTACCATTGGCGTTATTAACGGATATAAAGCAGATAGCCTTAACTAAGTTATCAGTTAGTAAAATTTTTTAATTCGTGCAAAACATGAAAAGAAGGGAATTGGTTTATTACGCATTTATTTTTTTACTTATCAGCAATATAGCATGCTCAAAAGAAGATCCGGAAGTACCTATTGATGATACTGAGCCTTTCACCATTGCATTTAATGAAATTCATTCGACTGGAAATCCGGATTGGATTGAATTATACAATTATGGTGATGAAACTGTTGATCTGGAGGGGTTTATGGTTTTTGATAAGGAGGAGAGTAAATACAGCCTGCCTTCAGGATACAATATTAAGCCCGGTGATTTTTTAATTCTGATTTGTGATGATCAGGGAGTTGATTTAAACCTGCCTTTTAAGTTGACATCTCTGGGAGAGAGCATCACTTTGCAAAGACCAGATGGGAAAATGATCGATCATGTTGTCTTCCCGGCTATGGACAACGGGCAAACATATGCGCGGTTTCCGGATGGAAGTGGCACATGGCAAGTGACCGGTTTTGCCACGCAAAATCAAATTAATGGTTCCGGGCCAATATCATTCTTTAAATCTTACGGATATTCTCCTGAAATTCCAATGGTAAATGACGAGGTTGTTTTTTCATTGGAAATCTCTGATGGTTCAAATGTCTCAAAAATCCAATTGCTCTATGCAATAGATGATGGTTCATATCAGACCATGGATATGAATTCCTCTGACAATATCAATTTTACAGCTACTATTCCGGGGCTTTCATCAGATGGGGAATTGTATTATTATTTCAAATTAATTGATAATGGAGGAAGTGAAGTATTCCTTCCGGATGACGCCATGGAAGATCCGTATGATATCACCATTACTTCCGGAGATGTGCCAAACCTGTTTATCAATGAGATTATGGCAAGTAATCAAACAACGCTTGCCGATCCTGATACTGTGGGTGAATACGACGACTGGATAGAGATTTACAATGCGGGAACTACTCCTGTGGATATGGGAAGGTACTATTTCAGCGATTCAGAAAATCCATTTGATGACCGCATACCCAAAGATATGCCTGAAAAAACTACCATTCAACCGGGAGGTTATCTGTTGTTTTGGGCTGATAGCGATACTGAGCAAGGGCCTAATCACCTTAAATTTAAATTGAGCGCTGATGGAGAAACATTAAGTCTCTACTATAAAGATGGAAGGTTGATTGATTCACATACTTTTGGTATTCAAACTGCAGATATTTCTGAAGGCCGTAGTCCTGATGGTGGCGATAGCTGGATAAAATATAATACACCAACTCCGGGAACGGCAAATCAGTAAATTCATATAACATATTTTGGTATTTTTCATTTATCTGTTTACACATTCATTAGTTTTATTTTCAACAATCATTGGCATTGCAAATTCAAATAAAGGAAATACATAATCTGGCTGTTAAAGATCTTGGACTTTCATCGGAAACCGGTCTTGACATTTCAAATCTTAATAAGTTAAAAGAATGGCTGGCCCATGAAATACAATTGCTTTTGGACCATGATTTTCAGCGTTTTTTAAACATGCTTTATCGAATTGATGTGGATGAGCAAAAAGCTAAAGAAGCATTTGCTGACAAGGATCCATCCATGAAATTGGCTGAATTGATCATTGAGCGTGAGTTGCAAAAAGTAGAATCCAGAAGAAAGTATAAATAATACTTATACATTTTATTATTTTCTTAACTTTGGATAGCTCCATCATGCCAGGGTATTTTTTTAGTTATGACACACTTGACTCGATTTTTTTTATTTTTTATTTTACTGTTAGTTACTATCAATGTTTTTAGTCAGAAGGCATTGGAAGTTTCTGATTTGGATGAACCGCCAATTATCGATGGAAGAATTGATCCAATAGAGTGGCAACAAGCTGATTCGGCTTCAGAATTCATCCAGATTGAACCTCAAAAAGGCGCTCTTTCGACCAGGAAAACGGTTGTTTTCTCAGCCCAGTTTGGTAAGAATCTTTACTTTGCTTTTAAATGTTATGTGCATGATAAAAGTGAGATAAATGCCCGGATTCAACGAAGGGACCAGGTGGATGATTCTGATGACGCTATTGCAGTTTTATTAGATACGTATAATGACAAAAGGACATCACTTTTATTTATCGTAAATCCACTAAGCACCCTCTCTGACGCCAAGGTGACTGACGATGGAAAAAATATGGATTTTAACTGGGATATGGAATGGGAAGCAAAGGCAATTCAAACTCCATATGGTTGGTCAGTCGAGATGGTTTTGCCTTTTTCGTCTATGCAATTTGCCCCGAAAGCAAAGGTTTGGGGGATTAACTTTTCCAGGGTAATCAGGGCAAATCAGGAAACTACCTGGTGGTCAGAAGTAACAGAAAATTTTAGAATCTCACAGGGAGGGATACTTCAGGGAGTAAATCCAAAAGGAAGAAAAAAGAGTGGTTTGAGCCTTTTCCCATACGGAACATTGAGATATGAAGATAGCGACATTACCGGTGAACACAATAAAGTAAAAGCGGATGCCGGGGTGGACTTGAGGTATAATATTGGCTCCAATCTTATTGCCAACCTTACGTACAACCCGGATTTTGCTACTGTGGAAGGAGATAAGGAACAAATAAACCTCACTCCCTGGGAACTTAGATTTCCGGATAAACGCTTGTTTTTTCAGGATGGTAATGAAATGTTTTCGACCAGGATAAATACCTTTTACTCCAGACGCATTGGCGATATGCAATATGGAGGAAAGTTTATCGGAAAAGCAGGGAAAT
>DAOVVI010000161.1 GCA_030637245.1 Cyclobacteriaceae bacterium | reverse complement strand
CTTCTGCCACACGCGCTTTTACATCTTCAATAACTTTGCCGGAGTTTGCACCTTTCAGCATCATAATCTGGCCAAGTACTTTCTCTCCCTGACCATTTGCTGTAATGGCTCCAAACCGTGTAGCATAGCCCATCCTCACCTCACCAACATCCCGAATCAACAGAGGAACGTTATTTACTAATTTGACAACGATATTTTCGATATCGCTGATTGAATTGATCATACCCTCTCCCCGCACGAAATAACTTTCCTGGTATTTTTCAATATAACCCCCACCTATATTTTCATTGTTCCCCTCTAAGGCATTGAATATTTCAGCTATAGAAACATCAATAGCCAATAGTTTCGCCGGGTCAACGGCTACCTCATATTGCTTTAAAAAACCTCCCCATGTATTCACTTCTACCACGCCTGGGATACCAATCAACTGCCTTCGAACTATCCAGTCCTGAATGGTTCGCAATTCCATAGTGGAATAAACTGTGTCATACCCTGGTTCTACATCTAAGATATATTGATATATTTCTCCAAGACCTGTCGAGATTGGCCCCATTTCAGGAACACCGTAGTTCTCAGGTATAGCTTGCTGGGCTGATTTTAGTTTTTCAGCAATTAATTGTCTGGGCAAGTAAGTACCAAGTTCATCATCGAAAATGATGGTGACTACAGATAACCCGAACTTGGAAATCGATCGAATTTCCTGTACCCCGGGAAGATTCCCCATTTCCAGTTCAATAGGGAAGGTGATGAATTGTTCGATATCTTCCGTAGCCAGATTACGTGAAGTTGTGATCACCTGGACCTGGTTGTTGGTGATATCCGGAACAGTGCCTACAGGGATTTGGGTAAGCGAAAAAACTCCCCAGACAGTTAGCCCAACTACAAAGAGTAATATAATAAGTTTGTTTTTTATGCTAAAAGCAACTATTCCTTCGATCATAAACGTTTTTTTTCAATAATTAAAGTTTGATTATCTGCCCTATGGAAACCTGATATCCTGAATTGGGCTATGCTCCAATTGGTGGTCCCCTCAAGGAAAAATATTGAGAGGTAAATTTAGAGCTAACAACGGGAAAATTTTCATTAACTGAATGGTAAATAATAAATGAAAATACCAGCAGCTCCTTTATAAGAATAACATCCTGAAAATCAGGAGTAGCAATTTTCATCAGATTGAAATTTTCATATTCTTCAAGATGATTGATCCCAAGGTCATGAGAAAGCGTGTGTTTGATAATATCTCCGAGAGAAGGGTTTTTCACATCACAAATTCTGCAGATACAGTGATTTTCTGCCACATGGTTATGAGGAAGTATCGAATGCCCCAGGACTAAGATTAATGAGCAGGTTAGAAAGAAAAATGCCAGACTATTTCTCATGATTCAACCAATAATTTCAAAACAAAAATAACATTTATTGAAGTATAATTTCATAATACACACTCATTTTCAACAAAACCAAAGTCTAATTAAACCAATGAAGTATTGCTTCGTACAAGCATCATCAGTTTTTCAACATAGAAGTTAGTAACAAATATTTAGAATTATTTTCAGTTGAGTTGTAACTTTATTTACAAAGTGACGTCTCCCTATCAAAATGATGCTTGAAACCTTTAAATCTGAGGTACTACCATTAAAAAATAGGTTATTCCGGTTTGCATATAGCATCTTGGGAGATCATGATCTGTCGAAAGATGTGGTACAGGAAACAATGCTAAAGGTGTGGGAGAAAAGAAATGATCTTCTGACAATACAAAATCTGGAAGCCTGGTGTATGACCCTGACCAGAAATTTTGCCCTGGACAAGATGAGGTCAAAGCATCACAAAACCATGGCTCTAATAGAGAACTTTGACAAGGAAAATAATGAACGGTCTCCATATCAGTTGGCTGAGCTGGGTAATACCTTGGAAGTTATCGATAAGATTGTGGGCAATTTGCCATTGAAGCAAAATGAAACTTTTCAACTTAGAGACATCGAAGGGTTTTCGTACCAGGAAATCAGTGAGATCACTGGTTATAACATCAATGATGTGAAGGTGAATATTTTCAGAGCAAGGAAAACCATCAGAACCAATTTATTAAAACTGAATAGTTATGGACTCGAAAAAAGTAAAAACGCGTCTTAAAAAATATTGGGAAGGTAAATCAAACCTGAATGAAGAAAATGAATTAAAATCCCATTTTCTTCATGCACCGGATGGAGCTGATCCGGATCATGAGTATTTCACCTATTTAAATAAAAAAAGTACTCAAAATCCATTAGATGATCAATTTGATGATGAAATACTGAAACTAATTGACAAAAATAAACAAAGTAGAAAACTAAAAAACAATGTTATAAAATACTGGTATGTAGCCGCTTCTTTGGCCTTGGTAATTTCGGTAAGCATCATTTTTAAAGATAAATTTATCAAAGTTAATAAAGTGGAAAATGTTGTGGAAATGGACACCTATAAGGATCCGGATAAAGCATTTGAGGAGACAAAAAGGGCGCTGCTCCTTTTATCTTCAAAGCTCAACCAAAGTAGTGTTTATGCCGCTCAATTTTCAAAATTTGAAGAACATCAAAACAATTTAAAACAGAATTAAAATGAAAAATTTAATAATAATCTTGATTACCGCTTGTATTGGTTTTTCTGCCAATGCTCAAAATGATGTAGTTACAAAACTTTTTAATGACTACTATGATGATGAAAACTTTACCAAGATCTCCGTGTCGAGCAAAATGTTTGAATTGTTCACGCATATTGAGCCGGGGGATGAGGATGAGGAAGAAATATTGGAAGCAGTAAGTAAACTAAAAGGCCTGAAAGTCATAGCAGCCGATAGTGTGGGAAATTCGAAAGAATTGTACACTAAAGCTGTGAAGAAAATATCAGGAAATGGCTATGAAGAACTGATGGAAGTAAAAGATGCCGAGGAAGACATGAAGTTTATGATCAGGGAGAAAGATGGCATTATCGATGAACTGGTCATGGTGGTTGGAGGAAATAAAAGCTTTTTCATCCTGAGCCTTTATGGAGAAATCGATCTGAAAAAGATATCAAAACTCTCTAAAGGCATGAACATAAAAGGGATGGAACATTTGAAACAATTAGATGATAATAAAAATTAGGGATGGTCAAATAGATCATCCTTCCCTTATATGAAATACAGATTTCTAACCTTTTTTATTTTCCTGTCTTCATACTGTTTTGCTCAAAGTAATGTGGTCACTGATTTCAAAGAAAATCATGAGACAGCACTTTCCTTATATTTTTATCCTTCAACTCTCCGGATGATCAATATCGAGCGGAATCTGGAATTTGATGAGATGATCAGGGAAATTAAAAAAGCACGATTTTTCAAAATGGACTCAGGAGCTGTCTCCAAAGCTGATCTTTCAAAACTGGCAAAAGACCTAACAAATATAGGTTTTGAAGAAGTCATGTTTATAAAAGATAAAGATACCGATATTCGCGTCTGGGGAAAAGAAAAGAGAAATCCCGAATTGGTTATTATATCGAAATCAGATGAAGAATTAATGCTTCTGGAGATTAATGGCATGATCAATATTGCCAAAATCCCAAAGCTTACACAAACATTTAACCAGAGTGGTTTCCTGGACGTACTTAACTTAACCGGAGAAAAGAAAAAGAAATAAATGCCTGAAATACTCACCATTGACAACCTTGTAAAAGATTATGGCAAAATCAAAGCCGTCAATAAACTTTCCTTGAATGTTGAGGAAGGGAGCGTTTATGGTCTGCTCGGCCCAAATGGAAGCGGTAAAACAACTACTTTAGGTATAATTCTGGATGTGATTAAAAAAACTTCTGGAAATTACAGTTGGTTTGGCAATGCTTCTAGCAAAGAGACCAGGAAAAAGATAGGCGCTATACTTGAGGTTCCGGCATTTTATCCTTATCTCTCTGCCAGACGTAATCTTCGCATTATTTCCAAAATTAAAGAAAAAGGAGCAGACAGAATTGATGAAGTTTTGAAGCTAGTAAATCTTCATGATCGAAAAGATGATCCTTACAGAACATATTCCCTGGGAATGAAGCAACGACTTGCCATTGGAGCGGCGTTACTTTCCGATCCACCTGTTCTCATTCTTGACGAACCAACCAATGGCCTGGATCCGCAGGGTATCGCTGAAATCCGTAAGCTGATTCTACAGGTAGCAAAGGAGGGAAAAACCATACTTTTAGCCAGCCATATCCTGGATGAAGTTCAGAAAGTTTGTACGCATTTTGCCGTATTAAAAAAGGGAGCCGAGATCTATTCCGGATCAGTAGATGAGGCCTTAAATGGTTCTAAAACCATAGAAATTGCATCAAGAGACCTTACTAAATTATCAATTGTTGTTAAGGAATTCAGACATTTAAAAAGCCTGGTAGAAGAAAAAGATCTACTTTCTTTGCATCTCAATGACTCTGCAGACGCCCATGAATTAAATGCATTTCTTATTGAAAAGGGGATTGTGCTCACGCATTTGGCAATAAGAAAAAGCAGCCTGGAACAGAAATTTTTAGACATATTAGAGGAATCAGATGATCAGACTGTTTGAAATCGAATGGCTAAAGCTCAAGAATTACAAGGTCTTCTGGATACTTATTGCCATGTACTTTGTCGGATTGATCCTCATTTTATCCAGTGGAATGTTCCTGATGCAATTCCTGAAAAACCAGGGCGCAGAGTTTGAAGGTATTGATCCGACCATCATTCCACTTTACGACTTCCCGGATGTATGGCAAAACATGACCTACATTGCCACGTTCTTCAAAATTATCCTTGCGTTCATCGTGATCATATCCGTAACCAACGAAATCGGTTACAGAACCATGCGGCAAAATATTATTGAAGGTTTGAGCAAATGGGAATTTCTTAAATCCAAGCTTACGTTGATTATCATACTTTCATTTGCCGCCACTTTATTTTTATTCCTGGAAGGATTAATCACTGGTTTGATCTACTCAACAGTAAAGTATCCAAAGTTCATTTTCAGTGAGATGGAGTTTTTAGCAGCCTACTTCCTGGAAGTTGTTACATTTCTATCATTTGCTTTGTTGATTGGAATTCTTGTAAAAAGAGCCGGTTTTGCAATTGTACTTATATTTATGTACACGCTTATTTTCGAACCTATTGTTACAATTAACTTTGAACACAATCCTTATATTCCTGAATTAATAAAATCCACAGCTCCATTTTTTCCGATCAAATCATTAAATAATTTGATCAGCGTTCCATTCCAACGATACGTTTTCATGGAAATTCAGGACTTTATTGCCTGGAAAGATGTACTTATTGTTTTAGGGTGGTTGGCGATTTATCTCCTTTCGATTTATAAGTTGTTGGCCAAAAGAGATATTTAAGAAAGTACTCTTTTTTCAATATTGATGCCATTATTTTATTAATGCTTTAATTATAACTCCCGGTATTCCAGCCATGCGTTACGGAAATGTTTGAGGGTTTCCCAGGAAGTATTGATGGCCGTAT
>DAOVVI010000286.1 GCA_030637245.1 Cyclobacteriaceae bacterium | reverse complement strand
TCTACATTATCAACAGACAAATAACACAAGGCCAAATACCATTTCGATGCTGTCGAATAACTTATACCGGAATCAATAATGCTTCCATATAATATTATTGCTTCATCATAATTTTCAGTTGCCTGATACGCATTTGCGAGAATAAAATTAACCTGTTCAGTTTTTTGACCATCTTCTAATTTATTGATCATTTGGATAAACTGAATGTATTCGCCGTGATCATAATATTGAAAAATGTGCTCGATGGAATTTTTTTCAATTTTATCACCTCGTTTAATCTCCGAATTATAATTATAAGGCGTATAATGATCAGCTACAATGCGATCATATCCTGAATTCATATTAGAATAAATCAAAAAGCCGGCAATAATAAAAAAGGCAATTGAAGCAGCGGCATAATACCACTTAAATGGTTTCCTGATGGAATGCTTACTTTTTGATTCGTCCTCATCAGAAAAATCCATATCCCACTTTTTTATTTTCGTTAAGAGCTTCTTTCGTCCCGAATACTTTATGCCATCAATCAACAACTTATATTGCTCGAAATCTTTCGCATAGTCCTCATCTTGTGATATTTTATCCTCAATCATTCTTTTCTTCTCCTTATCCAAAGAACCTTCCAGAAATTGCTCAATAAACTCCACCTCATTTTGTTGTTTGCTCATAACATTTGATTATTAAAGGCTCCAAATTTAGATTTATAAATTTGCTTTAGCCTCTGTAAACACTTGTACTTTAAGTTTTTAACTGTTTCCATGTTTTTATATCCCATGACTTCAGAAATTTCCTGCATCGATTTTTTATAATAATAATATTGCTCTAATATACTTTTGCAAGGTTCACCTAGTTTTATAATACACGTATTAACCTTATCTAGCTTATCTTCATATCCTTCTTCCACATCATTATAATAAATATCGGATTGAACATAAACCTGATCTTCCACCTGGGCCAGAGCTTTAGATTTTAGTCGTTCAAGTTCATATATTTTGTTTTTGCCTATGCTAAATAGGTATGTTTTCACCTGAGTTGTAATTTCAGTTACTTTACCGTAGATAATATTTTCATAAAAAATAACTATCGACTGCTGAAAAACATCCTTGGCTTCTTCCATTGAACATGAATGATGCTGAAAAGCCCATAGTAAAAACTCGTTTCGATATTTACTATAAATCTCTTTAAGAGCATTATCACCATCCTTATTTTTGATCCTTTCGATCAATGAATGATTCTCCATCCGCTATTCTATGATTAATTTTAAAATAAGTAACCCATTTATATAAATTATTTTATAAATATGCATTGGAATGTTCAATTTTTGAAGATAAATCAAAAAAAAAGGTTCTGACCAATTCGACATTTTATTTTTTCCTATAAATAGCATTAATTTTAGCTTTAATAATTCCGAAGATTATTGTGGATACTAGTAAGGAGTTAGAAATTAAAGTATTGACATGTAAATCAATGATTGCGTCTGAAAATTTAATTTTTTCGACAGCTAAGTTATTTTATCTGATTATCAGTACCCTGCCTGTTGGATGCGGGTGATGAGGCAGGTTTATCTCTAAATATGAAATATTCAAAAATTATGGTGGTTAGAATTAATAAACACAATTCAACAAAATATCAAGATCAACAGCTTTTATTTATTTGTACAAATTTTGAAGGAAGTACATAATCAACAGACAATTTTTTTCATTCATAATACATTTTATAATCAATAGTAAAAGCCAGTATTTTTCACTAAATTGAATCGTCCTGGAATCGACCAGTTCATTTCACTTTTTGATTAATTTAAATACTGATGTCATGAAAAGCTTAGTTTATAAATTGCTCTCCATTTTATTCCTGATTACAGTAATTTTATCCTGCAAACCGAAAGATCAGATAAAAATTGGCATTAGTCTTGGCCCATTGCATGAGCGATGGGAAAAAGACAGAGAATATTTGATTGAAGACCTTGAAGCAAAAGGAGCCAGAGTTATAGTAAAAGAGGCTAACAATGACGAAGCCACTCAGAAAGAACAATTTCTTGATTTAGTTAAATCTAAAGTTGATGTAATTGTAATAGTGGCTATAAACAGTGATGCTGCCGGGGCCTTAGTGCAAGTAGCTAAGAAAAATGGGATTAAAGTCATTGCTTATGACAGACTGATAAAAAATTGTGACCTGGATTATTATGTTGCCTTTGATAATATGAAGGTTGGCGAACTGCAGGCAGATTATTTGACCAGAATTACTCCAAAGGGCAATTATGCAATTTTAGGCGGTGACCCCAAGGATTATAATTCCACCTTTTTAAGATTCGGCCAAATGAGTGTATTACAACCTTTGATTACGCGAAAGGACATAAATGTGGTTTTAGACAAGAACGTTGAAAATTGGGATCCTGATGTTGCCTATAATATTGTCAATAAATATTTGAAGGAATCAACCGATCTGGATGCAATAATTGCATCAAATGATATGATCGCAAAAGGTGTTTGCAAAGCGTTGATGGAGCATGAACTATGCGGTAGTATATTGGTGTCCGGTCAGGACGCTGAGACAGATGCCTGTAAAAGAATAGTGGAAGGCAAACAGACCATGACTGTTTATAAGTACATAGAATCGTTAGCTCTTGCTACCACCAATATTGCAATCTCTCTTGCTGAAAACGGATCACTACCTTATTCTCAAACAACAATCAACAATGGCAAAATCATGGTTCCATCCATTCAGTTGCCAAATATGATCCAGGTAACTAAGGAAAATATGAGAATGACAGTAATTGCAGATGGATATCTGGATGAAAAGATGGTTTTTGAAGGGATTTAAAAAAAAGAGGTTGTCATTGCCGACAACCTCTTCATATTTTTCAACCTCTTAAAGACACTAATTACATATCTGCAAAGAAATCGTTCCCTTTATCATCGACAATGATAAAAGCGGGGAAGTTGACAACTTCAATTTTTCGCACAGCTTCCATGCCCAACTCTTCAAAATCAACTACTTCTACAGATTTAATGCTTTCTTTAGCCAAAATTGCTGCCGGGCCTCCAATGGAACCTAGATAGAATCCAGCGTGTTTTTTACATGAATCTGTTACTTGCTTTGATCTGTTTCCCTTAGCCAACATCACCATCGAGCCGCCAAGGCCCTGAAATTCATTTACATAAGGATCCATCCTTCCTGCGGTGGTTGGGCCGAAGCTGCCAGATGGCATACCTTCAGGAGTTTTAGCCGGACCGGCATAATATACAGGATGGTTTTTGAAGTATGCCGGCATTGGCTTGCCCTCATCGACCATTTGCTTTATCCTCGCATGGGCAATATCCCTGGCAACAATCAATGTCCCGTTGAGGCTTAACCTTGTTTTAATTGGATGTTTTGAAAGCTCTTTTAGGATATTTTCCATTGGTTGATTTAAATCGATCTCTACCGGTTTTTCTAAATGAGGTTCGATCTTCGGCAGGAACCTGCTCGGATTTGTCTCCATTTGCTCGAGAAATATACCTTCTTCTGTGATTTTTCCTTTGATATTTCTATCAGCGCTGCAGCTTACGCCAAGGCCTACCGGGCATGAAGCTGCATGCCTTGGCAACCGGATTACGCGCACATCATGTGTTAGATACTTACCACCGAATTGGGCGCCGATACGACTTTCCTGGCAAATCTTTTGTACTTTCTTTTCCCATTCCAAATCACGAAACGCCTGTCCTCCATCATTGCCTTTGGTGGGTAATGAATCGAGATTCCCGGTTGAAGCTTCCTTAACAGTTTTTAAAGTTACTTCTGCTGAAGTGCCTCCAATAACTAATGCAAGGTGATATGGAGGACATGCAGCGGTACCCAGATCTTTGATTTTTTCCTGTACAAATTTGGTGAGGTTTTCTTCATTTAGTAAGGCTTTTGTTTGCTGATAAAGAAATGTTTTATTAGCAGATCCTCCTCCTTTTGCTAAAAATAAAAATTCATACGTATCTCCGGGTCTGGCATAGATATCAATCTGAGCGGGAAGGTTGGTCCCTGTATTTTTTTCCTCTGTCATTGTGAAAGGAACTACCTGTGAATACCTCAGGTTTTTGGTTTTATACGTCTCATAAATGCCTTTTGATAAATGCTCAGCGTCTTCGGAGCCAGTCCAAACATTTTCACCTTTTTTACCAATAACGAT
>DAOVVI010000207.1 GCA_030637245.1 Cyclobacteriaceae bacterium | reverse complement strand
AATTTTGTTTGTGTTAATATTTAATTCCACATTTCCGGCGCCATCGAATTCCAACTTTAAATTGTCCGTTTTTATTTGGTTTTCACACTGCAGATCAACCGCCCCTTCGATGTCTATTTTTTCCAGGTTTTTAAAATTAATATACAATTCGATCGCCCTGGTCTTTTTATAGTTTTTCCCTTCTAATTCTATTTGCAATTCGCCACCGCTTGATGATACATCCAACTTTTCGAAATATTCATCTTTTGCTACTATGGTCAATCCGCATTTGGATGTCTGTCTGAGATGGACTTCGTATGGACCTTTCAGATAAATCTTTGTGAAATCTTCGATATTATACGTTTTTTCAATTTTGTCATCCGCAAAAGCTGCAATAGCTAAAATGACGAAGAGGAAAGTAAATGTTTGTGAAAATAATTTCTTTTTCATAGCCTAATTAAGTTAAAGATATTATGATTTATCAAAATATATGCCATCACCCAGTATGTACCGTCACGCTATTATTGGCAAAATACATGTATCAAATCCGTACACTTAATTGATCGGTTTAGAATAAATATTTTTCAATGGAAATATTGAAGATTTTGAAGTCTGAAGATCAATTTCTGCCTCCCGTATTCTCACTCCGGTCATCCGTCTTTTCTCCCCAATCAATTTCATGGTAGAATCATTGATTTTATCTGAAACTTCTACCAATTTAATCAAAATGACACATACATTGTAATAATGCCAACCGATAAATATATTTCTATTATTTTTGCAAAAATTTCATCTATATGTTCGACAATTTAAGTACCAAGTTAGATCAGGCGTTTAAGACCCTAAAAGGGCAGGGAAGTATAACGGAGATAAATGTAGCCAAAACTGTAAAAGAAATCCGAAGAGCGTTAATTGATGCGGATGTGAATTACAAGGTGGCTAAGGAAGTTACAGACAAGATTAGGGAAGATGCATTAGGACAAAACGTGCTCATTTCAGTTTCGCCGAGTCAACTGTTGGTGAAAATCACCCAGGAAAAGCTCGCAGAGCTCATGGGTGGCATAAAAGTCGATATAGATGTAAAGGGTGATCCTGCGGTCGTTTTGATCTCCGGTCTTCAGGGTTCAGGTAAAACAACCTTTGCCGGTAAACTTGCCAGTCTTTTAAAAAAGCAAGGCAGACAAGTTCTGTTGGCCGCTTGTGATATTTACAGACCGGCTGCTATCGATCAGTTGAAAGTACTCGGGGAACAGATAGGCGTAGAAGTTTACGCAGAACCTGAAAATAAAGATGCGGTAAAAATTGCTAAAAATGCCATAACTCATGCCAAATCGAATGGAAAGAAAGTATTAATTGTAGATACGGCTGGGCGATTGGCTGTGGATGAAGAGATGATGAATGAAATCGCTTCTCTCAAAGATGCCTTGAAACCAACAGAAACACTGTTTGTGGTTGATTCGATGACTGGTCAGGATGCAGTGAACACAGCCAAATCTTTCAATGAGCGTTTAAATTTTGATGGAGTTGTTCTTACCAAACTTGATGGCGACTCACGAGGTGGCGCTGCACTTTCTGTCCGGAATGTGGTAGAAAAACCGATAAAGTTCATAAGTTCCGGAGAGAAAATGGATGCCATCGATATATTCCATCCGGATCGTATGGCCAAGCGGATTCTCGGTATGGGAGATGTGGTCTCTCTTGTGGAGCGTGCCCAGCAAAACTTTGATGAGGATGAGGCCATGCGCCTCAATAAAAAGATTCGAAAGAATCAGTTCAATTTTGATGATTTCCTTTCTCAACTGGAACAGATCAAAAAAATGGGTGATATCAAAGATCTGGTTGGTATGATTCCTGGCATGGGTAAAGCGATGAAAGGGCTTGATGTGGATGATGAGTCTTTCAAACCAATTGAGGCGATCATCAAATCAATGACCAAAAAGGAAAGAGCCAATCCGGACATTATTAATGGCAGCAGAAGAAAAAGAATTGCAACCGGAAGTGGTACCAACATTCAGCAGGTCAACAGCCTGATGAAACAGTTCGCCGATATGCGAAAGCTTATGAAAACCATGAACAAAATGGGTGGAGGCAAAAGAGCGTTAGCCAATATAAATCCTTTTGGGAGGTAGACATATTTAAACATGACAGGTTTCAAAAACCTGTCATGTTTAGCCATTAGATTTGTAATAGACTCAAATGCTTTCTCCATCTACAGTTTACCACATTTACAATATAGCCAATGGTGAGGATAACCTTTTTAGATCTGATGAGAATTACAACTTCTTCCTTGATAAATATTTTAGATATATCGACCCCATAGCAGAAACTTTTGCCTTTGTGTTAATGCCCAATCATTTCCATTTAATGGTAAGAATAAGAAGTGAATTAGAAATTACAAATAATATTAAATCTGAAAAAATTAAAAAACCGAAAAAAATTTTAAGCAATCAATTTGGTCGTTTATTTAATTCATATTCAAAAGCGTTCAACAAAATGTATGGACGGAATGGTAGTTTGTTTCAACGACCGTTTAAATTCAAGGAAGTCGAAAATGATTCCTATTTCACTCAGTTGATATTATATATCCACAACAATCCGATAAAGCATGGGTTTGTTAAAAATATTTATGACTGGCCATATAGTTCTATTCACCAGTTATCTAAAAATAACTCTGATAAATTAAATTATAGTGAAGTAATCGATTGGTTCGGTGATGCCGATCAGTTTAAAAAAGTGCATGAAAGGATCGAACACCTTAAAAGTGTGTTTGATTGAAAAAACCTGACAGGTTTTCGAAACCTGTCAGGTTTATGTAACTAAAAATTAGTATCAGCTTTTTTGAGATCCAATTCAGTAATCCAGATATTTTTGTAAAGTACATCGTAACCTTCTGCCTGGAGTTTTATTCCTCCCGGAGTATCTGTAATGCCTTTGCCACCATCATTGCCACCATCCAGTCCGGAATTGGCGCCGCCCCATACCTGGTTGATTGGTACATTAGTATGCACCTTTTGTCCGTTGAAATAAACGGTCACCAGGGCTTTTTCTGTCCGCTGACCATTTTCGAACCGTGCAGCGCGAAACTTGACGTCGTAAGCATTCCATTTTCCAACACCTTTGTAGGCGTGATATGGAGATTCGGTTTCATTGATCACAGCACCCATACCGTGCTTGGTTTTGTCGCCGTCTAAAATCTGGACTTCATAGCGATTTTGAAGATAAAGCCCGCTATTTCCTCCTGGTTTTACTACTAAAAACTCCACATGCAATCTGAAATCACGATATTTCTTTTTGGTCACGATGTCAGCGGTTCCATATTTTCCGCCCAATGCATGAGGATCATTACTGTTAACCACAGTGCCATCCCCAATCGGATCATCTTCGATTTCCCATTTTATAGGCAGCTCAGAAGAGAATCTTGGGCCTTCCCAGTAAGTCCATATTTCATCCAGCATTTCCCGCGATCCGTCAAAAAGGATTTCAGCTTTTTTAGGGGCTTTTGTGCCAACGCCAACTTTTTCTTTCAATGTGGACATCATTCCCATGAAAATCACAAGCATTGAAATTGATACTAATACAAGGATTGAATTTTTTAACAGCTTTTTCATTTTGGATTTTTAGATATACAGTGGTTATAATTAGAAAGATAAGAAAAAACCAGATGATTAATCATATTTAACCAACTGATTTATTTTTTTTAAATTCTAAAACCTAAGTTTTAGCCCGATTCTAAACGATCTTCCCGGTTCATAAAACATACCTGTCTCACTTTGGTTTTGGTAAGGTCTGGATAGGTGTTCGTAGTAGTTGGCATTGAAAATATTCTTCAATGCAAAATTTATATCTATATTTTTAATTGGTGAATATCCGGCCATCAGATCAAAAACGTTGAAACCTGGCGTTTCGGATTCATTAAACGATTCGGATACCCTATCCTGTTCTGCCACAAACCTTCCTTTGAATTCTGTCCAATATTTCTCTTTTTCATATTTAATGGAAATCAAACCTGTTAAGGGAGGAATTTCAGCCAATGGCTCATTGAAGTCCTCATTTTGGGCATGGGTATAAAACGCTCCAATCATACCTGAAAAATCTTTGGTAAAGTAATAGCCTAATTCCAAATCAAAACCTGTTTGCCATGACTTGTCTATATTGACAAACCTTTTGGCATAAAGCGGCTCTGTACCTGGCATATACTTTCTTGGCAGCGATTCATCAACGATTGCGGTGATATAATTTTGCATGTATGAATAAAATACATTGGCGCTCCAATAAAATTTGCCGTTTATGTTCTTAAGTGTGAGGTCCGCCTGATTATTAATTTCAGATTTCAGGTTAGGGTCTCCGACATATTCATAGGCATCCATACCTACTGTGAAATGATTGATATAGCGTTCCAATAATTCAGCAGCGCGTTGCCCACGGCCAAGGGAAAGCTGCAAAAGTCCATTTTCGCCAAAGTTGTAATTAATACTTGATGTCAGACTTACGTTTAATTCAGCGTCGGGATCGATTTCTCCATAGAGCGCTTCAAAATCAGGGGCAGGATTATTTGCGCCAGATTTTATATAATCCAATCTTCCACCAACCAGCAAATCCCAATTTTCATTCAATAAAAAATTGGCTTCTGAGAATAATCCAATGTCATTTAACCATGAATCCTGCCAGATAAGGTCTGTAAATTCCTTTGGTGGATCCAATGGATTTCCATTCATCATTTTTACGATTCTATTTCGAACTCCGTCTTTTGCCACAGATCGCAGATCCATTCCTACAAAAACGATCGATTTGTTGGAGGCTTTCAAACCCAATTCCAGTCTTCCCCCATAAGTGGTTGAGTTAACCGGAGATTGGGCGTCAACCATTTTGAAACTGGGCCTGTCTTCATTGGTCATCAGATGGTCCACATATGTATAATATGCTTTGGCGTTGATACTGGACAGCTTGTCGCCGATGTTCCTGATCCCATAATCCAGCGACAATATACTGCTGTTATCCTTAGGAGAATCCATGGGAAGGGAAGCATGTTT
>DAOVVI010000143.1 GCA_030637245.1 Cyclobacteriaceae bacterium | reverse complement strand
CTATTGACCAGAATGAACTGAACGGAGTTTAACCAAGATGTTAGTTGATTTTTCTTTATCATTTGTACCGTTTCTATTCCTGATAAGGTTACACTGGCAGATTTAAATGATTTATAACCCAACCCATTGCAAATACTCCACTTAATAAAACGGTGGTTTTGTGCATCTGAATAATCTGCATTGAGATTTGAAAAAGAAAAGTGCATTGGTTTTCATTACTTGGCTGAATGATCCGTTATTATTGCAGAAAGTGAACATTACAAGAAAATAATGTTTGTAGGTTCATTCTATGATAGAATTTATATATTTCTTATTTCTATAAAATTGGGATGCCCTGTCAGGAATCAGGTGCCCCGATAGAATCCGAAACGTTGCTGATAACGACCAGTTAGCAATCCTGCCCTGGTTGGTGCACAAACATAAGCGCTGGCATATCCATTGGTAAAAACTACGCCTTCACTAGCCAAATTGTCAATTGCCGGTGTAGATACTTCAGGTGGATGCTCATGATAACTGACATCTGCATAGCCCTGATCGTCCGAGACGATGATAATAATATTAGGTTTCTTAGACGTGTCTTTTTCAATTACCCTTTCTATCTGAAAAAACGCGCAATAAACACATATAACACTAATTAGAATAACGATGACGAAGATCGTTATTTTCTTCATAATCAAGTTTTTGTATTTAAATTATCCCCCTGTTATTAACTCTTTGAATATGACTAGAACCAGTGCGATTCAGCCACTCAATCAAATCTTTCCTTAGCTCTTCCACTTTTTCTTTGTATTTTTCTTTTCCGGGATTAATGCCCAAAAGATTGTTCATTTCAAATGGATCATCTTTTAGGTTATATAAGACGTCGAAGCCTCAATTGGTCCTTCTTTACACCCAGCTTAGTCTATTCCAAATTATGCAATGAAACATATAATGGAAAAATATATTTTCCTTTATTAGTTTTGTAAAAGGCTTCCAACCGAAATTCTCCTTGTTTCAATTCAAGATTTTTAAAGGTTATTTTTTCTGCCTCTAAGGTATTTTCCTGTACAAAATTTTGAGGATATAATTTTAGATATATAATTCCCGGCTCCGTTACAGCCTCAACGAATTGAAATGTCACATTGTAGTTTCCTGAATCCAGTACCTTCACATCCCAAAAACCCAGAATATCATCCTGCCCCCAGGCCACCGGAGTTCCTTTTGCGTCATTTCGGTTCAAAACGACCGGGTTTTCAAATTCTGAACCTATATAAGCCGGAAATACTTTGTTGTTGTGTTTTTCAGAAATTATTTCTTGGTACCAACCATCCATGCTAACCTTCAAGTCCAATGCAATTTCAGGTTCTCTATCCACCAGGTTTGTGTTTTCAAACGGATCTGATTTGACATTAAACAATTCAAAGTTACTGATTTCACTATCGGAACCTGTATTACCAACTAGTTTATAATCTCCTTTTAAAGCTGAAAAATTTTTGTATTTAATAGGAAACCCTCGTCCCCACTCAAAGAATAGGGTTCTTTCTGAAAATGCGTTGAAATTGCTTCCATTTGCTTTCTCAAAACTTCTCCCGTCAATGTTATGATCCGGTTGATTTAACCCGCAGAGGTCAAGAATGGATGGTAGTAAATCGATATGTGCGAGCCGTATATCAAGATCCTGCTTATCCGGATATTTTTTTGGATAACGAATCATGCAAGGCACCCTTACCCCGCCACCATAAACTGATGACTTTCGTTTTCTAAGTCCTAATTTGTAACGCTTATGCTGTGGCCCGTTATCTGTTAAAAAAACCACGATGGTATTTTCTTCAAGATTCTTTTCATGAAGCAGTTGCATAATTTTGCCAATGTTATCATCAATATTGGTAACCATCGCATAAACACGCCGTGCGGCCTCTTTGTCTTTATCCGTCATGCTTTCAACAGCTTTGTCTTTTATCGCAAAAGAATCAACATCAAATTCAATATTTTTATATTGGTTGAGATATTCCTCCGGAACCTGAAGAGGAGTATGAGGCGCATTGAATGACAGATAAACAAAGAATGGCTGGCCATTTTCTACCGAAATGTTACTATTTATGAAATTAATCGCCCCATTAGTAAATACATCTGAACAATAACCGCTGGATTTTTGCGCCACTCCATTGTGAAATAAAACAGGATTAAAATACGAGCTGTCTTTGGCAAAATAATTTGCAAAATCGCCTGGCTGCCCAATACCGCCTCCGCGGTGAACCAATGCTTCATCAAAGCCCTGGTCAATCGGGCGGTATGGATAATTATCACCTAAATGCCATTTGCCAAAGATCCCCGTTTTATAGCCATTCTCTTTTAATACTTCAGCCATAGTAACCTCGCCCTGGCTCATTATTGCACCACCATTGTAGGTGTCATAAACTCCAGTTCTTTCTGAATAACGACCAGTCATTAAACTGGCACGGGTTGGAGCACAAACCGGCGATACATAAAAATTTGTCAGGTTAAGACTTTGTGATGCCAATTTATCCAGATTGGTGGTTTTAACATACGGATTACCCATAAAGCCAAAATCGCCAATCCCCTGATCATCAGTCATGATAAGAATGACATTTGGAAGGTTTGCAATGGCCTGTTTTTTATCTTCTATATTAATGCATGAAAACAGAAACGCCTGGCTAAATAAGATTGAAAGAAAAATATAAATTGTCGTTGAGTGTTTCATTTTTATGATATTAAAAGTACTATTTTCCATTAATCCTTTACTAATTTTTCCCTGGATGCAAGATTCTTTTCGGTCTTTACTGTCATCGATACTTAAAAATAGCATGTTACTACTGTCGCATTTGAATCACATCACAATTTTTCCTCAGATAATTTATACTTTTAATCAGTTCATTTTTCTGAAGTTCTTGTGCAAATAATTTGGCATCCTCGCCGTCTTTTGGAAACAAAAGTTTGATAGACTGCCCGGTCCGGATCATTTTATAGAAATCAAGTAGTTCCGCTGCTTTCAGATTCGGATATCCTTCCCAGAAATCTTCTTGAAGAAATGGTATTTCATTCTGTCGATTAGAAACAGTTTCAATGTGCAATGGAACACCTGGGCATAACTCCGACATCCGTTTGGTGTAATGTCGGAGATCCATGGTGCCCTCACCAAGGGCCGTCCACTGGAAAGTTGCGCCATTTTTTGATTCCCAAATTTTATAATCCCGCACACTGGTACAAAGTACATGTTTACCCAGCTTTTCTATCTGGTGCATTGGGTTTTCCATAGCCCAAACGGAATTTCCCGGATCCAGCATTACACCACAGACATCAGTTCCGACAGTTTCCACAATACTCAATACCTCTTCAGAACGCATATCACCGGCATGATTTTCAACCGCAAACTTGATTCCTGCATCCTGAATTTGTGATCGCATGGTCCGGAGTTCATGAATCAATTCTTCCATCCTGGCCACAATCCCACCATCTGTATATCGATCAGCAATACTACCTATTTTACAGTTTATTGACTTTGAATTAAAGATTTTAGCTACGCGAAGCCCGGATAAGATTAATTCTTTTGGAGTGCCAAATTTTGGAGTATAAGATAGGGAGTTTACACTCAAGCTTCCAACTCCAAAATACAGGTTCATATTATTGGTTTCCAAAAGATTGCGAAGTGTCTTAAGGTATTCTTCTTCCAGGTTATCAAAATAACTTAATGCATTGAATAATATAGAATCCATGTTCAGATCAATGCCATATTCCATTAATTGTTGTGCTTTCCACCTCATCATACTGATAGCATGTGCATCCATGCCAAGAGGTACTTTCGGATTTGCAGTAAGCGAATTAAAAAGTTGTTCATTAGTCCAGCCTTTTGATAATACTGGAACACCAAGTATCCCTAATGCTGCCTTTGATGTGAAGTCTCTTCTGTTCATTTGTTTATAAATTGCATAATCGTTGACATTTGTAGATTATTTCTATACTCCTTTTGTGACTCAATCATTATCTCGTGTCTGGCCTGTTTTATTTTTCCCTATTTACATAGAATTACCTATTCCAACAAGAACTACGGATAATAAGATCACAACAATCCCAGCAGTTATTGTCCATTTGGTTTTTGTCGCAACACCCTTCCATTCTCTTCTGTAAATTCCCCACATATTGGCAGTTAAAATGATAGTTGACATGTGGAGAATCCACGAGCTCGCACCATTGCCCAATTTGCTTTCTCCCATTCCGTAAAAAAAGAATTGTAAAAACCAGGTTGTTCCCGCTAAAGCGGAGAACAAAATATTTTTGGTAACAGGTGTTGATTTATTTACAAAATCGCCGTACGATTTATTCTTTAAACTCAACATAGTAGTCCAGATTAAATTGGTGGTCAATCCACCCCAAAGAATTACAACAAAGGTTACATTGTTTTGATAAAGAGGGTTAAATCCAGCTTCTACAGCTGCATCTGCCAATGGTTTTCCAGCTTCAATTCCAAAATTAAAAAATGAACTCAGAATCCCTGATAGCACAGCAATGATCAATCCTTTCACCAGGCTGAATTCAGCAATACTTTTTTTCTTTTCTTCTTCCGAAAGTTCGCCCTCTTTCATCATCCCTGCCCAACCCGAAATCGCAATACCTGCAAGGCAGACAAACACCCCAAAAAGTACCAGTTTCCCTCCTGATGTTGCTAACATATCCGTAAAAGAAATCTTCCCTTCTGTTGGATTAATAGTGTAATAGATGGATGGAACAATAGCACCAAAAGCAGCGCAGAAACCAAGAACAACAGAGTTGCCCAACGACATTCCAAGATATCGTACACCAAGTCCGTAAGACAAACCGCCAACTCCCCAAAGTAGCCCCATGAAAAAGGTAAAAAACAAAATATGGCTTGAGCTTGCTGTAATAATTTCTACAAATCCAGGTACAGTAATCCATGCCACTAAGGGCGGAGCAATTAACCATGCAAATAATCCGCCAACCATCCAATAACTTTCCCATGCCCATCCTTTCACCTTGTTATATGGCATGTAAAAACTTCCTGATGCGATTCCTCCAATTGTGTGGAATAAAACTCCTAATAATGCTTGCATAAAATTGACTTCGATTTTTAATTAATTAACAAATTTTCACTACATTGATAATTATTATCTGCCCCAATTTTTCAATTTTATCAGCTATGTGTCCTACATCAATGGCGCAATGGTTAATTTAGGATTAGCATCTAAGGCTTTTATAGTGACTGAAAAATCAATATTTACCATGTTTTTTGCACAATTCAATAAACTTCAATACCCTTTCCGGTGAAACATCGTTCTGAATAATGTGCGCTGGCGAAATCATGTAGCCACCACCTTTTCCTAAAATTGAAATTTTTTCAATGATGTCTTTTTCCAACTCTTCATCCGTTCCGTTTGGCAACAGATCTTGTTGATCGATTGCTCCCCAGAAGGCAAATTTATTACCAAAACCATTTTTCATATCTTTTGGTAAGTGGCCTGGGACATCTGGTTGTACAGGATTAAATACTTCGAAGCCAATATCGCGTATATCATCCAACAACTCTGAAACTGCTCCATCGCAATGCAAAATAGGGATGATATCTGGTTTGGCTACTTTAAAGCGTTGTATCATTTTAGTATAAATTGGTTGAAGTTGATCCCGAAAGGTTTCCGGAGCCAT
>DAOVVI010000481.1 GCA_030637245.1 Cyclobacteriaceae bacterium | reverse complement strand
TTTGCAAACCAAACCCCAATTAATGTCCAGGCTACTACAGCAGGATAGAAAACCATTCTCAAATTGTTATCCAGATCATAACTGCTAAATCCAGGGTTGCCACCGTTTCCGGGATGTAACGAATCTGTCAGCCTGGGTAATATAAAAATTAAAGGCACAGCTGCTGCAAATGCAAAAATATTGTAAACAGCGCTGATCCGGCCTTTCTGCTGGCTGTCTTCAATGGATGATCGCAAAACAAAATAAGCCATGTAAATCAGTAATGCAATGGTAGTAGCATTGAGCTTCGGATCATTTACCCACCAATCGCCCCAGGTAAATTTTGCCCAAACAGACCCGGTAACAATTCCCAATAACCCAAAAACGATGCCCATTGAAGCAAATTCACCGGCGACAATGTCCATTTTTAAATCTGATGATTTAAGATATTTTATGGAATAAACCACAGAAACGATCAATAAAATGAACATGGCAAACCAGATGGCAACATGAAAGAACAGGTTTCTGATCGTCTCATTTAATATAGCAAGGCGGGGAACATCCATGAGAAATCCATAGATCAACACATAGTAAATCAGTACGATCCCCAATATTTTCCACCAATTATTTTTTAAAGAGAACTGCATCAACCTCTTTTTGTGCGTTTTAAATTAATTCGATCGCCAAAGATACGGAAACAATAGAATTGAGGTAGTAATTGCTATAATAATTATGGCTGATAATGTAATGATCTCGTCATAGATGGTCATCCTTTCCAATCCGTCAATGGCATTTTTTGAAATTTTTATTAGCATTAAAAGCATGGGAATAATAATTGGAAATCCTAAAATGGCCATCAGAGTTCCACTATTTGACGCCTTGGAAGCGATGCTTGAAATCATGGTAAAAGTAGCCGAAAACCCAATGGCTCCAAGCAGAAGATTAAAAATAAACAAAGGTATGTCATCGACAGGATTCCCTAACAGGATGATATAAATTACAAAACCAACCAATACCAAAAACAGCATTAGAATGCAATTGAAAATAATTTTAGAAACGATAATTGACTGTGGATTGGCTATTGTATAATAATAAAGCAAACGTTCTTTGCTTTCCTGAATAAAGCTTTTGGCAATGGAATTTGTCGCTACAAAAAGCATGATAATCCAGAATAATACATTCCAGGTTGGCACATTTATTAGGACTTTTCCCAAACTAAAAGTGATATATCCCAGAAATATTGAACTCACCAGATATAAAAGCATACCACTCAAAGCATACTTCATCCTCAATTCAATAAGAATTTCTTTCTTGACCAATGTCCATATTTCGTTCAGAATCATAACGATAGCAAATGTAAGTTTAATTAAAAAATAAATAATGTTATAACAAGCTATTTCTGACCAAATGATTAATTTTGCGGATTGAAATTCAGATCATATTAAATAGTACATTTTGAATAAAATCTTAGTAACTGGAGCTGCCGGATTTATAGGCTTCCATTTGGCAAATCGACTATTAAAAGAGGATTGGGAAGTTGTTGGCATAGATAATCTCAATGATTATTATGATGTAGATCTAAAAAATGCACGCCTGGATATTCTTCAAAAATCAGAAAATTTCAAGCTTCATAAAGTTTCCCTGGAAAACCTGGAAGAAGTCAAAAATGTATTTGAAGTTGAAAAACCTGAATATGTAGTCAATCTTGCAGCCCAGGCTGGGGTTAGGTATTCCCTGACAAATCCTCACGCATATACGAGTAGCAACATTGAAGGATTTCTTAACATTCTTGAAGGATGCAGGCACAATGGAGTAAAGCATCTGATTTATGCTTCATCCAGTTCAGTCTATGGTGCAAATAAAAATATGCCTTTTTCAGTTGGGGATAATGTTGATCATCCTGTTTCTTTATATGCCGCAACCAAAAAAGCAAATGAGCTGATGGCTCATACTTATTCACATTTGTATAATATTCCAACAACAGGATTGCGGTTTTTTACAGTATATGGCCCTTGGGGAAGGCCTGATATGGCATTATTCCTTTTTACAAAAGCAATCCTGGAAGAGAAACCTATTGATGTTTTTAATCATGGTATGATGAAAAGGGACTTTACTTATATCGATGATATTGTTGAGGGCATATATAGATTGATAAATCACATACCTAAACCGAATAATTCTTGGGATGCTTTAAATCCTGATCCATCGTTTAGCAAGGCTCCATATAAAGTTTTTAATATTGGAAATAATCAGCCCGTTGAATTAAATTATTTCATAGAATCAATAGAAAAAGCGCTTGGTAAAAAAGCAATAAAAAATCTTTTACCTTTGCAACCAGGTGATGTGGTGGAAACCTATGCAAACGTAGATCATCTTAAGGATGAGGTAGGTTTTAAACCGGATACTAAAATAGAAAAAGGTATTCAATCGTTCGTGGATTGGTACAGGGACTACAATAAAATTTAATATTTTTAATGAGATCACAACTTAGGTTTCTTCTAATTATTTTTGGACTATTTATCATCAATGCCAACATATTTGGTCAAAATCAGACGGATTTAAATCAGATAGAAAGTATGACGCCTTCCCAGGCAAGCACGTTTAATGTTGATAATTTATCTGATGCTCAGATCAAAAAGTATATGGAGCAAGCTGCGCAAAGTGGTTACTCGGAAGCTGAAATTGAATTGGCGCT
>DAOVVI010000010.1 GCA_030637245.1 Cyclobacteriaceae bacterium | reverse complement strand
GGGTCTTTTTCAGTTATCTGACTCAGCCAGTAGAAACCTTCCTTTCCGCTAGTGATGTCTTTACTGAAATTCATATCCAGTAAAATAACATCGAATGAATAATTATTCAGTAAAAAAGGAATCTTGTTAGGATTCTTCTCAATGGTTACTTGATGAACATGTTTTTTTAACAACATTTTTGCCGCTAATAATACGTCTTCATCATCATCTACGATTAATATATTTCCGATCTCTTTATCCACAGGGCATTAAATTTTTATTCCTTTTGTTCCAAATTAGTGCCAATAATAAAAGTAAGCTGAAAATCAACTCATTAGTAATTTCAAAAATGAACAGTTCGGATTTGTGAGCGATTCTGTTCATGAAACTGTATCAAAACCGTACACAATTTAGTTACTTTTTATGATTATCAAAGAATGGATAGTGAAAGAATTTAAATCATTATGGATTTCACAAATGAATCCTGACTTTATTGAGAGCCCACTAATAATTCAATGGTTGTTTTTGTGGATTTTATCGTTGATTCGTTTAAGGTTTTGAGTTTTAATCCAATTGCCCATTGCCTTTGTCTGGGATTTTTATTTATAGAGTGATAATTTGTTGTCAGAGAATAAATAAGTTCGATCCTCGAAGACTAATGCAAACAACCAATTCTCTTGCTTGGGTAATTCTGAATAATCAGTTCTATTATTATAAAGATTTAGTTTCACTAATACATTTTCTTCCATAAAATAAATTGTATCCTTCCAAAAATTGAAAGATGAAACACCTTTATTTTCATAGGTTTTAATATAATTTCCAAAATTATCGAATATCAGGATGCCATAGTTCCTGGTGCTTATAAAAAGCCGATTTTGATATTCTTTACAATATAAAATTTCATAATTGTCAGGATTTAGTAATAGGTCCATTGGAGTTCTTGATTTAATGCGCTTCGAAAAAATATCATATTTTTTAAGGCTAAAATCAATTTGATCAATAACCCAAATATTATTGTCATAAGAAGGAGTTGCTATTTCAGCAAATCCAACCAGATTTGTTGGAAAACTGTAATCTTCATTCAATGACAAATTCCTGTTGATTAGTCGATATTGCTGCATGTCTCTATGAAATGAAAATATCCTCAATCCTTGCCAGGCTTCCAGTATTGTTGTCTTATTGGGATTGGCAGGAGAGAAGATAAATCGTTCTTTAAGAAGCGGACTGTACTTAATGATATCACCATTGAAAGTAGCATAATAGATATTTCCGGCTCTGTCTAAGGATACCTCTGTAGGTTCTTTGATCTCGATTGACTCAATCAATTGAAAATTTTGAGAAAATAAAACGAAAACTTTGAATAACAGGAAAAGAGTTAAAAATAAAGTTCTCATGATCCATCCTCAAATGTCTTCAACTTAAATGTTTCTCCATCAAATTCCCCAAAAGTGAAATTATGAACCCATTCACCTAAATTGTAATACTTGCTTCTGACATTAATTTCTACATCTAGCGGCAAATGCCTGTGACCAAATATGTAAAAATCATGATGTTTTTCAATTTCTTTCTCTTTACAATATTGAATTAAAAATTCTTTTTCACCCAAAAACGGTTCATATTTTCCTGATTTTCTGATCCGGCTGGATTTTGACCATCTTCTTCCTAATCCGATGCCAATATCAGGGTGAATCCATTTAAAAATCCATTGGGTGAACTTATTTGTAAAGATTTTCTTGAGGATTTTATAAAAGATATCTCCGGGGCCAAGTCCGTCTCCATGACCGATCAAAAGGTTTGAATCATTGACCTGGAGTTCAATGGGTTTTTCATAGACTTCTACCCCCAGTTCCTGCTGTAAATATCGAAACAACCATAAGTCATGATTTCCTGTGAAAAAATAAACCGGAATCCCATTGTCCTCTAAACTTGCTATTTTCCCCATAAACCGGACAAAACCCTTTGGAACAACATGCTTATATTCATACCAAAAATCATAAATATCGCCGACTAAAAATATAGCCTGAGCATTCTTTTCGATGGAATTGAGCCAACGAATTATTTTTTTCTCCCTATCAATTTCATGCTTTCTTGAAAATGCAGAAAGCCCCAAATGAAAATCTGAGGCAAAATAAATTTTTTTATTTTTCTTTAGCTCAATATTTAAATCGGCCATTTATGTGACGTCAAAAAAAAAGCAGCCCGATTGCTGCCTTTTAGAATTCTAATTACCTATTTTTTTCCTTTTTCAGGTTTTCCTGAAGCAGCAGCCTCCATTTCCTTTTCTGAATCTTCTTCTAATTCACTTTCGTTATCTTTCTTCAATGCTTCTTCTTTAGCTTCAGTTTTCTTTTGGTTAGCGGTCCTCTTTTTCTCAATATTAGCCTCAAGAGTTCCATTGGTGAACTCTTCGTACGATGTCTGCCTTTTAAATGGTCTTTTACCAATTAATCGTTCGAGATCACTTTGGAAGATAATCTCTTTTTCGAGTAATTCCTTTGCAACAATTTCAAGTTCATTTTTCTTTTCACTCAACAGATCTTTTGTTCTTTTATAAGCAGATTCAATAAGTTTTTTTACTTCCTGATCAATAGTTTTTGCGGTATCTTCCGAATAAGGCTTTGTGAAACTGTATTCTGACTGTTTTGAATCATAGAAAGATACATTTCCTATTTTGTCATTCATTCCATAAATGGTCACAATACTATATGCCATTTTCGTTATTCTTTCCAAATCACTTAAAGCGCCTGTGGATATTTTACCAAATATGATCTCTTCTGCAGCGCGTCCACCTAATGTCATGGACATTTCATCCATAAGTTGCTCAGTTTGATAGAGGTACTGTTCTTTTGGCAGATATTGTGCATAACCCAATGCAGCTACTCCTCGTGGTACAATGCTCACTTTTACCAATGGATCTGCATGCTCCATAAACCATCCGGCTACCGCATGACCGGCTTCGTGATAGGCAACAATTCTCTTTTCATCGGGAGAAATAATTTTACTCTTTTTCTCTAATCCGCCAATTACCCTGTCAATCGCATCATGGAAATCATCCATTTCGATTGCTTTTTTATTTTTTCTGGCGCCAATGAGTGCGGCTTCATTACAGACATTGGCAATTTCAGCCCCGGCGAATCCCGGAGTTTGAGCAGCTAAATTTTTTGTATTTACCTTTTTGGAAAGTTTCAATGGCTTCATATGAACTTTAAAAATGGCTTCTCTTCCGACAATATCCGGTTTGTCAATACTTATTTGACGATCAAATCTCCCTGGCCTGAGTAATGCCACATCCAGTACATCAGGCCGGTTACTTGCCGCGAGGATAATAACTCCGGAATCTGTAGCAAATCCATCCATTTCCACAAGTAATGAGTTTAATGTATTCTCACGCTCATCATTTGATCCCGGCATCTGTCCTCTTGCTCTTGAGCGACCAATTGCATCAATTTCATCAATAAATACGATACATGGCGCCTTTTCTTTTGCTTGTTTGAACAGATCCCTTACTCTTGCCGCTCCAACACCAACAAACATTTCTACAAAATCTGAACCGGATAATGAAAAAAATGGAACTTCTGCCTCACCGGCAACTGCTTTGGCTAATAGTGTTTTCCCTGTACCAGGAGCACCCACCAACAATGCCCCTTTTGGTATCTTACCTCCAAGTTTTGTATATTTTGACGGATCTTTAAGAAAATCTACGATCTCTTTTACTTCTTCTTTGGCTTCCTCCACTCCGGCTACGTCAGCGAAGGTAATCTTTACCTTGTTCTCTGCATCAAATAAGGCAGCTTTTGATTTTCCGATATTGAATAATTGACCTCCTGGACCGGCTGCCCCCGTCATTCGTCTCATTAAAATCCAAAACACGATCAGTATCAGGAACAGAAATCCCCAATTAAAAATTATACTGGTAAAATCAGACCTCGAATCAATTTTATAACCTATTCTTTTTTCTTCTGGCAGTTCCTCCTCCAGAGCGGTAAACTTTTCCAGGAAGTTCTCAGCAGATACAATTTTTATTCTAAAATGTGGACTTTGATTTAAATAAATAGATGGCTTTTCAGGGATGTTATACTCACCACTTGCTATACCCTCATCGTTTAAGAATACCTCTACTAATTCCTGATTTTTAATTACCAAAATTTCTTTTACATGCCCTTTTCGGGCCATCTCCTCAAATCTTCGTTCTGTAATATCTTCTAATCCGGTAGATTGATTAAAATAGAAAATTGAAAAAACCAGTATTAAAAGAGATAAAATAATCCAAACCTGATAATTAGGTTTTTGCGGAGTTTTTGGAATGAAATTCTTTTTTTTATTCGGAATATCTGCCATTATATTTTCTAGCTAATAAAGTGCTTAAAGATAACAATTAAAACCAATGAATGTTATTGATCTTCAACCCGGGTAATCGCAGCATCTCCCCACAATTCTTCAAGACCATAAAAAGACCTGACATTATTTTTGAAGATATGAACTACAACGTTGACGTAGTCTAACAAAATCCATTCCTTATTTTGAAAGCCTTCGCGATGCCATGGCTTTTCATCTGCTCCTTTTAATACTTCTTTTTCCACTGATTCTGAAATGGCGTCAACCTGAGTATCTGAAGCACCTGTGCATATTACAAAATGATCTGCAATTGCGTTTCCAATGTCCTTTAAGTTAAGAATAACAATGTCTGCGCCTTTTTTTTCTTGTATTCCTTTTACTATATATTTGCTTAGTTTTTCAGATGAAACAGTCTCAGATTCTTTTATCATTCTATTGATTTAAATTAATTCGTAAAGCTACAAAAAATACTTGCATAAATTATTTAAGAACACGGTATTTGTTGGCAAAAAGGCATTCTTTCTGCCAAGTTGTCATTCGACTAATGAAATTGCTTCGGTTTTATTGACCAATCAACAACATTTGAATGGGACAGTTATTTATACAGATTATCAAAGTAAGGGGAAAGGACAACGTGGAAATTCCTGGGAATCGGAAGATGGAAAAAATATACTGATATCGATAATTCTCGAGACAAAATTTGTGGAACCCTCAGATTTTTTTAATCTAACGATAATTACTTCCCTGGCAATTCATGATTTATTGTCGGAATATTTAAAAGAAGATATTAAAATCAAATGGCCAAATGATCTAATTTATGATAATAAAAAAATCGGTGGGATACTTATTGAGAATTACATTAAACAAAACGTAATCGAATGGTGTATTGTAGGAGTTGGTTTAAATATTAATCAGAAAAAATTTCAAGATGAAAGTGCCATTTCATTAGCTAATATATGTGGTCAAAATTTTGATAGAGAAGAACTCACTAATCTTCTATTGCAGAAAGTAGAAACGAAGTATTTCCAGCTTCAAAAAAGAAAAATCAGATCACTTAGAGAAACATATTTAGCTAATCTTTATTGGAAGAATGAAATTCATGTTTTTCAATCTGAAGGAACTTATTTTAATGGAAGAATTATCGATGTAGAACCTTCCGGTAAATTGAAAATAGAATTGGAGGAAGAGGAGAGGTTATTTGATTTTAAGGAGGTGAAATTTATTAAATAAATATAGAATAGAAAAATTTAACTTTTTTTATTTATAATTGAATTATTTATATTTGTGCGCATTTCTAAATTATCAATCTAAAATATGTCAGAATTAAAGTATAAAGTAAAAGATATAGCCTTGGCAGCATGGGGCCGAAAAGAAATTGAATTGGCTGAGGCGGAAATGCCGGGTCTCATGGCACTCAGAAAAGAGTATGGTGAGTCCAAACCATTGAAAGGAGCCAGAATAGCAGGTTGCCTGCATATGACCATCCAAACTGCAGTATTAATTGAGACATTAATAGTTTTGGGAGCTGAGGTTTCCTGGTCTTCATGTAATATTTTCTCAACTCAGGATCATGCCGCCGCTGCAATTGCGAAGGAAGGAATACCGGTTTTTGCCTGGAAAGGAGAAACTGAAGAGGAATTTGATTGGTGTATTGCTCAATCACTTTATGCATTTAAAGGAGACAAACCACTCAATATGATTCTTGATGATGGGGGTGATTTAACAAATTTGGTACTGGATCATCATCCTGAATTAATTGATGAGATAAAAGGCATTTCTGAAGAAACAACCACAGGAGTACACAGGCTGTATGAAAGAATGAGAAATGGTACACTAACCATCCCTGCAATAAACGTTAATGAATCTGTTACAAAATCTAAATTTGATAACAAATATGGTTGCAGAGAGTCGCTGGTGGATGCGATCCGTAGAGCAACAGATGTGATGTTGGCAGGAAAAGTGGCTGTGGTTGCCGGTTATGGAGATGTTGGAAAAGGTTCTGCTCAGTCATTGAACGGGTCCGGTGTTCGGGTAATTGTAACTGAAATTGATCCTATTTGTGCGCTTCAGGCTGCGATGGATGGTTTTGAAGTGAAAAAGATGGTAGATGCCATTCCGGAGGCAAATATTGTAGTTACTGCGACAGGAAATAAAAATATTATTACTGCTGAGCATTTTAAATTAATGAAAGATAAAACTATAGTGTGTAATATTGGGCATTTTGACAATGAGATTGATATAGCCTGGTTAAATGCCAATTATGGTGACACAAAAGACCAGATAAAGCCACAAGTTGATCTTTATAATATTGAAGGAAATGACATTATTGTGCTTGCTGAAGGCCGATTGGTAAACTTAGGTTGTGCAACTGGTCATCCGTCTTTTGTTATGTCCAATTCCTTCACAAACCAAACGCTTGCCCAGATTGAACTTTGGATGTATGCTGATAAATATGAAAAAGCAGTTTACACATTGCCTAAACATCTTGACGAAAAAGTGGCAAAACTCCATTTAGAAAAGGTAGGCGTTGAGCTGGAAGCACTATCTCAGGAACAAGCGGATTATATTGGTGTTGAAGTCAATGGCCCTTATAAACCTGAATATTATCGTTATTAAAATTATTAAAATATGAAAAGAAGCCTGGTCGGATAGATCAGGCTTTTTTTATGAAATAATATTTCGCTTTCTGATATATTTGGATCCGTATAAAATTCAATTGAGCCGGCATTTTATTCTACTATGATTGACTTATTTAATTTTACTAATAAACCTGGTAACTTAGTAGCCCCTGCTTATAAAGTTGATAATTATTATTGTCATGGATTATTAATCCATTAACTTTGCGTTTCAATTCAGTTTCATTGAATGATTCTATAAAGCATATTGAACCAACTATTCTTCATTTTAAAAGGTGGAGTAATAAGGCCTATGCAATATTTAATTCTATAGGCAGGATTGTTCACATTGGTTTTCTTTCCACAATTATTCAAAGATTAATAACTGTAAAATCAATATTTTTTCATGGATTATTGAATCTGTTCAATGATTTAGATGAAAAAGATGATAGTGAAGATGACCCAATACATCAACATAAAATATCTAATATTAGATCAGTTGAACTTTTATCCATACTAAACACAACATTAGTTTCAAATCGAATTGAAAGTTCTAATGTAGAATTTACTTCTGTATTAACTCATAAAAATATTTTCAAGGCCCTTTTCGGGCCTTTTCTATTTATATGGAATTCTTTTATAAGGTGCGGATCCAATCATCAGTTTTCTTATACTTTTTATCAAGTAAAGTCAAAAATATAAAATGAATAGATTCCAATTATTATTTAATCTGTTATTAATAAATTCAATCCCGGCTTATTCACAGGTTGATACAACTATAGTTATGTCAGATTTGGTAATTAGCGGGAATAGAATTTCTACTCCTTTTTCTGAGGCGTCCCGGAATGTTCAAATAATTACTAGTGAAGATATAAGGAGAAATCCCATTCAAAGCATCCCAGAGATTTTATCCTATTCTCCCGGGTTAGATATTCGTCAACGCGGACCAATGGGAGTTCAAAGTGATATTGGAATACGCGGAGGAACATTTGAACAAACTCTGATACTACTAAATGGAATAAAGCTCACTGATCCTCAAACCGGCCATCATGTTATGAATATTCCTATACCATTAGATAATATTCAACAAATAGAAATTTTAAAGGGTCCGGGAGCAAGAATCTATGGTCAAAATGCCTTTGCCGGGGCTGTAAATTTTATCACAAAGGCTCCGGAAATCAGAAAAGTAGGATTTCGTGCTTATGGAGGTAGTTTTGGCAGTTATGGAGGAAATTTATCTCTTTCATTACCGTTGGGTAATTATAAGCAATATATTTCATTGTCCCGGGATGCATCGGATGGCTACAGGCATAATACGGATTATGGAGTTAATAATATTTTCTATCAGTCAGAGTTACCGGCTAAAAATGGAAAATATGAGTTGATATTTGGGTTGACAGACAGAAGGTTTGGCGCAAATGGTTTTTATGCAAGCCCGGATTATACGGAACAATACGAGGAAGTTCGGACAAGTATAACAAGCTTATCTTATAATTCGGAATTAAACAACTTCAGAATAAAACCAAGAATTTATTGGAGGTGGAATCAAGACAAATACCTTTTTATTAGAGAAAATCCAGGAGTCTATCAGAACTTACATAAGACGAACACATTTGGTGCAGAAATTAATTCCTCCTATAAAAGTGATTTGGGAATTACCGGATTTGGAATTGAGCTTAGAAAAGAGACCATAAATGGGGATTGGGTCAGAGGTGGAAATGACACCAAGAGTAATTTGGATGGATTCTACAGAGATAATTTTGGCATTTATATTGATCACAAGCTTAAAATTGGTAGTAGGTTTGATATGACTCCGGGGATTTATGTGAATTGGTATTCTGATTTTGGTTGGAATGCTTTTCCTGGAATCGATATGGGTTATAATATTAATGATAAAATCAGGCTTTATGGCAATGCTGGAAAATCCTATCGTATTCCAACATTTTATGATCAATATTATAGTAGCCCCATTGAGGAAGGCAATCCCAAACTAAAGCCCGAAGATGCCGTAACCTATGAAATTGGATTGAGATATTTGAATAAAGGATTTTCATTTGAAGGAAATTATTTTGTCCGGGATGCAAATCAATTGATTGATTGGGTATATAATCCTGTGGATAGTATATGGAGATCTCAAAACTTTCAGAATGTTATGACTATAGGTGTTGAGTTGGCTTTGAATCTGAATTTCAATGAATTGATTGATGCTGATTACCCAGTTTATAGTGTTGGATTAAGTTACAATTATTTGGATCAAAACGTTGATGAAGTCGAAAATATTCAATCAAGATATGCTTTGGAACATGTCAGAAACCAGGTAATATTTAGTATTCATCATAAAATTTTCGGAAAATTAAAAAATAGCTTTAAAGCACGTTATGTAGATCGGATCGAACAAGAATCATATATGCTGATTGATGATCGCATTTACTACGAGCAAAATGAAAAATTGATGTTATTTCTGGAAGCATCAAATTTAACAGATCAGATATATACAGAAGTAATGACTCCAATGCCAGGAAGATGGTTTAGAGGAGGAATTACGCTGAATGTTGGATTTTGAAATATGTGTTCAAATTAATTTCTATAAACACAGACTGTTAATTAGGAAATGTTATATTTAATATTTGAATAGTCAAATTAATAGTGACACAAGTCATTTAGTCATTTGCATTATTTTTAATAATATTAATAAATAGTATGAATAATTATAATGCATTTATCAAAATGATTGAATTATAACAGTAATCACTTTCATTTGATATATTATTTATAAAATTGTACTTTTGTAATATAATATTACAACTGAAATAAAATACGTGCAAATGAATAAAAAATAAGTGAAATTGTTTGAATATGAATATTTTTATCTAAATTTAAATTTATCTAAGCAGAAACTATTGTTGCATTTGAATTTTAGACAATTATTTCTTGATATTAAACTACAAAGTGATTAATTTTAATAAGACACATAGAAATCAAATACTCATAGTCGATGATGATAGAGCTATGTGTCAATTATTAGAAAAATTATTTGAGAAAGATTATGATGTTATTGCAAAAAATGATGGTATGTCGGCAATGCATTGGCTTGCTCAGGGAAATCTACCGGATCTGATTATTTCTGATTTAGATATGCCAAATATAAATGGGGAGGAATTTATTGTTAACCTTAAGAGTAGTGGTTATTTCAATGAAGTCCCTTTTGTAGTTATTACTGGATACTCAAATAAAGAGCAAAAGCTCAAGTGTATGAGATTGGGGGTTCACGATTATTTTGAAAAACCATTTAATCCGAAAGATGTAGTTTTTTCAGTTGAAGTTGTTCTAAAACATAGTCTAAAAAAGTTAAATGTACTATGATCAAGCATCCAAACCACCACTTTCAACAAGTAGCCTCAATTGATAATAGCAATAGTAAAAAAAGGAATATTATTCTTTTTGTAGGAATGAATGGAAAAGAGATATGTGAGGAACTTCTATCCTATAGTTATACGGGTCTTTCTCTTCCATCTTTTACAAAGGCTTTATTCTGGCTGAAGAATCAAGTTTTATCTGGCGCTGAATTACCTATTGCAATTATTTCTGATTTTGCATTACCAGACGGAAATGTTTTTTCATTTCATTATGAAATAAAATTAAATACACAATTTAATTCAATCCCCTTTATTGTATTAGCAAAAAATCGGTCAAGAAAGGATAAGATAAAGGCCTTAAAGACTGGGATTGATGATTTTTATGTGAATGATTTGAGTGCGAAACGCATTCATGATCGCATACATTTTTTAAACAGGTTTAAGAAACTTTCAGCTAATTTAGAACCAAAGCAGGAAGTTAGTTTAAGCTATTTTTTACCTGTATTCAAAATACCGATCTTTAAGCGATTATTTGATATTTTTATTTCACTATTTGCTCTAATTGTCTTAAGTCCTTTATATTTATTGATTGCTATATTGATTAAGCTGGAATCCAGCGGACCTGTTTTATACGTTTCTATTCGCGCAGGGACCGGATACAATATTTTTCGTTTCTACAAGTTTAGGACGATGAGACTCAACGCTGAAAATGAATTAGACCAGATTTTACATTTAAATCAATATCATAGAAAAGAAGGTGATTCTTCTTTTATTAAAATAGAAAGGGATCCAAGAGTGACGAGATTTGGTCGTATTTTAAGGAGTACGAGCTTAGATGAATTGCCCCAGTTCATAAATGTATTATTAGGCGATATGTCTTTAGTTGGTAACAGACCACTTCCATTGTATGAAGCTGAAAGACTTACGAAAGACCAATTTGCAAAAAGATTTTTAGCGCCGGCAGGAATTACAGGTCTATGGCAAATATCGAAAAGAGGAAAAGCAAAAATGTCTGAAAATGATAGAATGAATTTAGATATGGCTTATGCAGAGAAAAGTTCATTCCTTTATGATATTGAGATAATATTTAAAACGGTTCCAGTTTTATTTCATAGAGAATCAGTTTGATCATAAATGTTGAATGATTTTTTCCTATTTCTCTTTACAGTAATTGAAATATCTATATTTGGATATTTTTTTTATGTCTCAATTTATAATTTAATCCTCTCAATTGCTGGTTGCTTTAAGCAAAAAAAAAATAATACCACTACTAATAATCTCCATAAAATTGGAATATATATTCCAGCCTACAAAGAAGAGAAAGTAATTTATCATACTGCCAAGGCAGCAACGAATCTGAATTATCCAAGAAACTTATATGATGTGATCGTTATTGCCGATTCTTTGAAGTCAGAAACGTTGGAGAAACTTAATAAACTCCCAATTAAAATAATTGAAGTTTCATTTGAGCAATCCACAAAATTAAGGGCACTCAGATCGGCTATTAATAAAACTCAAAATTGCTTTGATTTTTTCGTGATTATAGATGCGGACAATCTTATGAAACAGGATTTTCTGCAAGAAGCAAATCGAATGTATAATGCTGGAAAAAAAGTTGTTCAAGGGAGAAGGATCGCAAAAAACGAAGATAGTGCCATGGCGATACTTGATGATTTAAGTGAGCAAATTAATAATCATATAAATCGAAAAGGCTCATCCAATCTTGGAGGATCCTCTTCTATAGCAGGATCAGGATTTCTTATTGATCAAAAAATCGGACTCGAAGTATTTAATTCAATAGATTCGGTCGGTGGGTTCGATAAAGAATTAGAGCTTATTTTACTTAAGCAAAATATTAAAACGTATTATAATGATTCTTTGATAGTTCATGATGAAAAAGTAAGCTCTACAAATATTTTTAAAAACCAGAGGAAGAGGTGGATATCAAGTCAATATACCTATTTAATTAAGTATTTTAGATCCGGGATAAAAGAACTATTTTTAAACGGGAACCTCACGTATTTTAATAGCGCTATTTTGCGAAATATTCAATTACCCAGAATACTGAATTTGGGCCTTTTCAGTGGTTTAAGTATTATTATCTTGCCTTTAATAAAGATATTAACAATTAATTATTGGCTTTGGCTAACAGTATATATTCTATTTTTGATTTCTATTTTTCTTTC
>DAOVVI010000319.1 GCA_030637245.1 Cyclobacteriaceae bacterium | reverse complement strand
AGCAGGTTTTACTGGAGATTTAATTGGTCAGGCGCTTCAATGGAATCCAACTCAACCGCTATTACTACCTGATGGAACTCCCGACATCGAGTTAGGATCAACAACGATTAATCCTGCCGGTATGCTGCAATATTATTCTGACAAGGCAAAGGTAACTAACCTTTTAGCCAGTATAGCACCATCGATCGTAATCACTAAATCATTGGTTTATAAATTTCAAATGAGTCTCTTCCATAGTGTTGGAACCAGGGAATCGGAAATTTCCAAAGAGATTAATGTTCAAGGTGTAGAAGGTAGAGGTTGGGCAAGAGTAGCAACAAACCAATTAAATACGCAACAGTACACCCACACATTGAGCTATATTGAAGATATTACATCTTCAATACATCTGAATGCAGTATTAGGCTACGAATATCAAAAATTTGATAATAAGGAGAATAATATAGATGCACGGGATTTCCTGGTTGATGACATTCCATATACAAATTATATGTGGAACTCATCTCAATCGAGTAGAAATATTGGAGGTTTTACAAATCCTACTTCTAAACTTCAATCGTACTTTGGCAGGTTTAATTTTAACATTAGTGAAAAGTATTTAATTACCGCGACTTTTAGAGCGGATGGTTCGAGCAAGTTTGGAGAAAATAACCAGTATGGATATTTCCCTTCATTTGCAGCTAAATGGAATTTGGCTAATGAGAATTTCCTTGTTTCTTCTGGTTTTATAAATACGTTAAGTTTAAGAGCTGGTTGGGGCCAAACAGGTAATCAGGAATTTCCAGCTGGAGCAGCCCAGGAAAGATACGCATTTGGTGATAATCAAGTATTTGATGGTTTGGAAAACGTAGCCAATCCGGATTTGAAATGGGAAACATCAACTACAATAAATGTGGGTATTGATTTTGCTTTTATGGAGGCAAAGATTACAGGTTCATTGGATTATTTCAATAAATCCACTGAAGATCTTTTATTTAACTTCAATACCATACAACCGGCTCCTGCAGGTAGGTACTGGACAAATCTGGATGGTAAATTAATTAACAAAGGCGTTGAGTTGGCAATTAATTGGCAGGCAATAAACACTGGAAATTCGATTCTTGAGTTCGGCATCAACTTATCCTTCCTGGATAATGTATTGGAAGATTATACAGGACCTGCGGTATTAACCGGTAACCTTCACGGGCAGGGAATTTCAAATACTACCATTCAAAGACTGGCAACCGGACAACCTGTAAATGCGTTTTATTTACGGGAATGGAATGGCCTGGATGAATCCGGATTTGATGCTCTTACTGATGACGGCAATACCTTCTTTTTTATTGGCGATCCTAATCCTGATGTATTACTTGGATTTAACACCATGTTTCAAACTGGAAAATGGGATTTTGCCATGAACTTCTATGGTGCATTTGGCCATCAGATTTATAACAATACGGCAAATACGGTATTACCAATTGGTAACCTCGGATCCAGAAATATTGCGAAGGCTATAATTGAAGCCCCGGTTCAGGAAAATGCTGCTAACTCGATTAAAGCTTCCACACGATACCTTGAGGATGGAGATTATTTTAAAATGACCAACTTTGCTTTGGCTTATTCAGCCGGTGATTTAGGATTTGTGAAAAATATACGACTTTCCCTAACTGGACAAAACTTGTTTGTCATCACAAATTATTCAGGATTTGATCCTGAAGTAAACACGGATAAGGCAAGGGATGACGTTCCTTCATTTGGAATTGAATATACGGCGTATCCGACGCCTAGAACCTTTATTTTAGGTGTTGACTTCAGATTCTAGTCGTCATTCTCCTTAAATAATAGAAAAAATAATTTTAGAATAAAAAAATAGTCAAATGAAAAATTTAAATAAAATATCATTTCTAATTAGCTTAATGCTACTGGGGGGTGTATTTTCTTGCGACTTAGATGAGGAGCTTCAAGATACCCTTACAAAAGAGCAAGGGGAAGCCTTCCTTACAGGAAGCGCAGATATTAATGCTCTGTTACAATCTTCTTATGAGGGACTTAGAGGCCCGTTTCAGGACCAAGCTCAATATTGGGCAGCTACTGAGCATACCACAGATGAAGTAATGGGACCAACCAGAGGTGGTGACTGGGATGACAATGGTGTTTGGAGAGTTTTACATGATCATACATGGGATGCAGATCACTCATTTCTTGGTGATACATTTAATAATCTATTGCAGGTGGTTTTCAGTACAACGAACATCTTAACTTTTGAGCCCTCGGCTAGTCAGGCAGCTGAAGCACTTTTTCTGAGAGCTTTCGTCATGTTTTCTGTGGCAGATGGTTGGGATCAGGTACCATTTAGAGAACCTGGTGAAAATCTATTAAATCCTCCTCAAGTATTAAGTGGTGCAGCTGCTGTAGATAAGGTGATTGGGGATGTTGAAATGATCCTCAGTGATCTTCCTGATGGACCGACTTATCACGGGAACAAAGATGCCGGGAGAGTTTTATTAATGAAAGCATATCTGAATAAGGGAGCCTTTGCAAATCGTCAATCACCAACATTTGATGCTGGTGATATGAACGAAGTAATAAAGCACGCGGATGATATTATTGGTAAATACTCCATCTCAGACAACGTTTATGATAACTTTGCCCCTAATAATGATGTTATTTCTACTGAGAATATATTTACGAATGAAAACCGTGGTGGTGTAAGTAGTGGGAATATCAGATCCAGATGGTTTTGTACATTGCATTATAATCAAAATCCAAGTGGATGGAATGGATTCACGACTATTGCTGACTTTTATGACAAATTTGATCCTGCTGATAAGCGTCTGAGCGACAGTTATGAAGGACAGACCGATGTTTCGGGGATAAAAATGGGAATGCTCCATGGGCAGCAATTCGACCAGGATGGTAATGAGTTGGAGGATCGAAAAGGGAACAAGCTCTCTTTTACCAAGGAGGTTAAATTAATCGAAACCGGAAATAATCTTGAAGTTACCGGCATCAGGGTAATTAAATATCCAATTGACTATGAGAGTGGGGATAATGTCGATAACGACATGGTGCTTTATAGGTATTCCGATGTTTTACTAATGAAGGCTGAAGCTATTCTCAGAGGAGGTGCCGCTACAGGTGGTGATACTCCGCTTAGTTTGGTAAATTCAATTCGGGCTAAAAGAGGTGTAGATCAGTTGGAATCTATTGATTTGAATTCACTACTGGATGAGCGTGGATTTGAGCTTTACTGGGAAGGTCACAGACGACAGGACTTGGTCAGATTTGGTAAGTTTTTAGATTCATATAATGAAAAACCTGCTTCTGGTCCTGAGAGATTGCTCTTTGCTATTCCATCAACTGCTTTAGCTGTAAATCCTAATTTAGAGCAAAATCCTGGTTATGTATCAGGAACTGAATAGAATTATCAAAATACAATAAAAGGTTGCCTAGTTGTACAGGCAACCTTTTTTTTTGCACAATTAAGCTAGCGTTTAATCAACCTGAGTTTTATCTTCGGCCTCTTTCTTTTATAAACAAATCTTAGAATGTCAAGAAAGGTTTTCTGCGGAATTATTTTTACACTTTTATGTATTTCATGCGTTGAAAATAAGTCCACAATGTTTACAGAACTATCCTCGAAAGATACTGGAATTTCATTTACCAACGTTGTAGAAAACAGTGATGATTTCAACATATTTAGTTATCGAAATTTTTATAATGGAGGAGGCGTAGCGCTTGGGGATATAAATAATGATGACCTTCCTGATATTTATCTGATTTCCAATATGGAGTCAAATAAACTATTCATCAATAAAGGAAATTTTGTTTTTGAGGATATTACTGATAAGGCAGGAGT
>DAOVVI010000390.1 GCA_030637245.1 Cyclobacteriaceae bacterium | reverse complement strand
TGCTGCATAAAGGACTTTTTGGTCACGTGGATCCATGATCAGGTCAGCTATTCCCGTATGCTCACTTATTTGTAAAACCGGTTTCCAGGTCTTCCCGCCATCCACAGATTTATACACGCCACGATCTCCACCACCAGACCATAGTGGTCCGTATGCAGCTACATATATTGTATTGGAATTTGTAGGATCGATGATGATTTTACTGATATGCTCCGAATTTTTCAATCCCATATGCTCCCAGTTCTGTCCTCCATCCAGTGATTTGTAAACTCCATCACCATAGGCCACACTACGTTGATTGTTATTTTCTCCTGTCCCTACCCAAACTACATGATGATTATTCGGATCAAGCGTAACACAGCCAATTGAGTATGACCCCTGGCTGTCAAAAATGGGTAGCCAGGTAGTGCCGGAATTAATGGTTTTCCATACCCCGCCTGACGCTACCGCAACATAATATTCGCTTGGCTTATCTTCTCTAACTGCAAAATCAGCAATTCTACCTGAAGTAAAGGCCGGGCCTATACTCCTGAATTTGAGTCCATTTAGTGTCTCAGAGGTTAGGAGTGAAGTTTCTTCTTTTTCGACTTCATTTTTTTTATTCTTTTTCTGCGCAAAGGCAACCCCTCCTATCAACAATAACAGTAAAGCCAATTTTATAATATGTTTCATTTTTAATGTATTTAGAATTCAATAATTAGTAGAGAAAGTAAATATATGATCGACGATCCAGTTAGGCAAAAGTAGTTTTGAGTTTATTTTTATAAATGATCCCACTATTTAAAAAAAATTAGCGCCGCTATACATTGACATAATGAATCATGGAAATTTAGTACTTTTTCACATGCTTTGATACTGGATAAGGGCATGGATTTTAATGGCATTTTGAAGATGCAATCACATTATCATCGCCCTTTTTATTGTCATCTTAAGTCTTCTGACATCGTTCTTCCCTGGCTTCGCTGGCAGGCGGGCGGCTTTCACATACCCCTCATTAATCATTTTAGTACCATATCATTAAAAATTTAAAGCCCTTACTTTAACAACTTAAAATAGTTTTGTAAATCGTGAAAGAATCAAGATGAGTAATTTATAATTTCAATAAATTTCAGGGAGATTTTTTAACGCCAAAATGAGAGGGAGTTGTCGAGATTGAATTTAAGCTATATAAAATACAAGGAAATCTTCGAAGGTAAAAAGTTGCCTCTGGCATTTGTGGATATGGAATTGCTCGATGAAAACATTCATCAAATTCTCCAGAGAAGCAAAAATATTCCAATCCGGATAGCTTCAAAATCCATCAGGTGCGCTAAAATCCTTGAATATATTTTTAATGCAAATGACCAGTTTCGGGGAATCATGTCATTTTCAGGAGCAGAAGCTGTATTTCTCAGCCAAAAAGGATTTGACGATATACTGATCGCTTACCCGGTCACAAACGGGGAGGTTATTTCAGATATTTGCAAGGAAATAAAAAATGGGAAATACATCAACCTGATGACGGACAAATTGGATCATGTCCATTTGATCAATAAAGTTGGAAAAAAACACCATGTGAAAATTTCGATAAGTGTGGATATCGATATGTCGGTTGATTTTCCCGGCCTGCATTTTGGAGTCTGGAGATCATCCATTCGAAAACCGAATACGCTTAAATCTCTTCTTGAGGAAATTAAAAAAATGGATTTTGTACGCCTTGAAGGTGTCATGGGATATGAAGCACAAATTGCCGGAGTAACAGATAAAGTGGAAAAGAAATGGCTGATGAATAATGTGATCAGGTCATTGAAAAAATTCTCCATCAACAAAATAGCTGATAAAAGAAAAAAAGCTGTGGAAATGATCAAGGCTATGGGTTTTGATCTTAAAATTGTGAATGGCGGAGGGACCGGAAGTCTGGAATCTACCATCAGAGAAGATGTAATTACTGAAGTTTCGGTAGGTTCCGGTTTTTTCAATTCACACCTTTTTGACAATTATAGCAAGTTTAAGCATCAACCTGCTGCGGGATTTGCCTGTGCGATTAATAGACGACCAAGTAAAAATATTTTTACATGTTCAGGTGGAGGATATGTCGCTTCAGGATCACCGGAAAAACTCAAATTACCATTGCCTTTTCTACCCCAGGGGGCAAAACTTATAAAAAATGAAGGGGCAGGTGAAGTGCAGACACCAATCATTTATAAAGGAAATGAAAAATTGCAAATTGGAGATCCTGTATTTTTTCGCCATAGCAAGGCCGGGGAATTATGTGAACGATTTAATAGTTTAAACCTGATCAGAAAAAATAAAATAGAAATAGAAGTCCCAACATACCGTGGAGAAGGGCAATGTTTTTTGTAATAAAATTGTGCTGATTTTTCATGTGTTGGAAGCTCATTAATCAGCATTAAAATCTTGAAAACTAAAAAGAATAGATAATGAAAATAAGTGTTGTCAATCCATTGACGAAAGAGCAGTTGTACGATATAGAGCCTTTGACTGAAAATGAATTAAGTAAAGTATTCAGCAAGGCCCGACAGGTGCAAAAGCAGATCGGCGCTTTGACTGTAAAAGAAAGAATCAATGAGGTGGTTAAAATCAGCCGGTACCTGATTGATAACTATCAAAGCATTTCTGAACGAGTCGTAAGTGAAACGGGGAAAACAAAATTTGAAGCCTTAAGTAATGAGATTTTTGAGATTTGTGATAATATCGATTATTACCGCGATCACGCTGAGAAAATTCTGAAAGACCAAAAAGTACATACGCCATTGATATTGATGGGTAAAAAGTCAAAAATCAAGTATGAGCCCATGGGAGTGGCGCTAATCATTGCACCCTGGAACTATCCATTGATCCAGTGTTTTCTCCCATCCATCCTGGCCTTCCTTGCCGGAAATGCCGTGGTTTATAAACCTTCTGAAGTTACACCATTGAAAGGTTTGTATGAGGAAATATTGGATGGTTGTGGATTTATGAAAGACGCCATCCAAATTGTATATGGCGGAAAAGATACCGGTGCTGCGCTCATTGAACAAAAACCGGAAAAAATCCATTTCACCGGCAGCACTAGAGCAGGTAAACAAATCATGGCTGCGGCAGCCAAACACCTGATTCCCGTTGACCTGGAGCTTGGTGGGAAAGATCCGGCCATTGTTTTTGAAGACGTGGATATTGAAAAAACTGCCAATGGATTAGTTTGGGCAGCTTTTACAAATGCCGGTCAATCGTGTACCTCTATCGCGCGGTGCTATGTGCATGAATCGATCTTTGATACCATGACTGAAATGATCGTTGCGCTGACTAAAAAATTGCGAGTAGCCAATCATGACTGTGAAGATTGCGAAGCTGA
>DAOVVI010000535.1 GCA_030637245.1 Cyclobacteriaceae bacterium | reverse complement strand
GGATTCATTGACCTCACTAAAGCATATGTCTCTTCTATTGGGAATAGATCAGGACGGCTGTAATACCCCATGATTGGATCAAACCAGATGCCGGCTATATTGGGGTATTGCGTTAATAATTCTCTTAACTGTGCGTGTACAAAATTGATATAATGTTGAAAATCCGCATCCTTTTCAAATTTGTATTCAGGTTGCGGCTCAGCGTAGTTTGGTCTAGCGGCTCCCCACCCACCTTCTCTGGGATAGAAATATGGATGCTTCCAATCGGCGCCATACGAATAGTATAAAAACAATCCAAGGCCTTTTTCATCACAAGCTTCAGCTAACTCAGCGACCAGATCTCTTCCGCAATTTGGAGCATCCACGCTATTGAAATCGCTTTGCTCAGTTTTAAATAGACTGAAACTATCATGATGTCTGCTGGTGATATTGATATATTTCATTCCAGCCTCAATAGCTAAATCTGTAATAAAATCTGCATCAAAGTTCTTTGGATTAAATACGTTTCTCAAGGTATCGTAATCAGCCACAGGAATTGGTGGATCATGTCGGAGCTGTACCCATTCCCCATCTTCCAGAATACTAGAAACTCCATAATGCATAAACAAACCAAATTTGGCATTTTTAAACCATTCAAGGTTGGCCTGCCTCGGATTGGTACTATAAAGTTCTGCATACTCGGATAAGTAACTCGGGGCCTTATTTGATTCACTCGTAGTCTTTGTTTCTTTTGGTTTTTGTGTACAAGCAAGGGCCACAAAAATGATGATAAAAACTATTAATGATCTAATGTAAGCGCTTTTCATAACTTAATAAATTTTGTTTATTAAAATGCATTCTTTATCTCGTCTAAGGTAATTCCAAAAACTTTCTGAACAATCATATCCAACTCCTTCTCACCTCCACGGATATGGATTGTGGTATGGTTGTGCTCCATACTTTGCCCGCTTTCTAAAAACGCAGCGGGAGAAGAACTTTCTAATTCATAAAATGGTCCCAATGCATTCCCATCAACAGGCCCATCGTTATACGAATTGGCTGCATCTCCAGCAAACGGCTCGTCCTGCAATTCCCACATGGAATTGACATAATCCGTTACCCCCTCCGGTTTTGAATAATGAACTATGGTTAAAAGTTTGTTTTCTTCATCATAGCTTCCCATAAGAGGTAAAGCCCTTTTGGGATTCAGGCCTATTTTACTCCGGTATTGTCCATCCCCTTTAAAATACAAAATGCCATCGTTGACAATTAATCTATCTGCGGGCACCTTGCCAAAATAGGTGTCATTGACTATTTGACCCAATTCCGTTTCCGGGCCCTTTTTAAAAGGAATTAATATTGTCATAGCCGGTGATGGATTAAACATTCCCAGTATCCAAATGGATAAAGTGCCTGTTTCTTTGGTCCAACTTGATTCACCTGTATTGGTTATGGTGTTTGATGATCGGTAAGCTACAGCATTCAAATTATCCGGTATTTCCATGGACAAAACATCTTGTATCTCCACAGCAGATAAAAGTGATACTGTACGATCTACCTTTAAATTAAATTCATTTCCACTGTAATTCTCAATTTTAATATCCTTTTTAAAAACAGCAGATTTTTCATTTTTGGAAACTAAATCAAAGGATTCCGTATCTATGACTGCCGGGGTTTGCCAAGCGTTAAGATCGAAAGGGTCACCTTTTTTAAAGAAGATGGAAAATTGACCTCCTTCCGGTCCGAGCCAAAATCGGTCTTCTCCTCCAAATGCATTGATTTTATCAACGATCTTTCCCGATCCTATTAATTCATAATTCAACCATCCATAACTAAGCCCTGAAGATCCATTTGATGTACTGGTCATCACTCTCCCCTGGTATGCCGGACAAATCACCAATTGCGCATCGCCATCTTTAAGGATTATGGTCTCCTGATGCTTTGATAAAAAATTCAAATCATAAGCAAAAGTTCCTTTTTGCAAGTTCATTACTGCTTCCTTCTTCTGTTTTTTTTGACAACTAAAAGTAATTGAAATTGCAATAAGCAAGGTGAAAAATGTTCTTGGTTTAAACATCATCATATTGGTTTATTTAGGATTTACTTTTGTTAATTGAAGGCCTTTGATCTCTCCAGCCATACCGTTTGGTATATTTTTAGATTTCAATACAATTCGTTGATTGCCTTCGGGGATCGATAATTCACCAATGGAAAGCCTGGCCCATTCTTTCTCATACACTTCAATGCGTTTTATGCGATCCGGACTATCCATATATTCAGGGTCGTGAGCGGTTTTTATGGTCGTC
>DAOVVI010000271.1 GCA_030637245.1 Cyclobacteriaceae bacterium | reverse complement strand
TTTCCAAAGTGGATATCTGCAAAATCCATCCAGGCTTCCCAATCAAAATCAGTAACATCGTGTTTGCCGGTGCGAATATGATATCCGACTGATTTCTTAATAGGTTCATTCACGTTGGGCATTTCAGCAGTAGGTAATCCTTTCAATCCAAATAATTGGTACACCTCACCGGCATGAAAAGCCGATAGAAATTCTCCTTTTGGATCAGCCCATTTATCATCCTGAGCGCTGGCCACATACACCGGCCGTGGGGCCACAAGGGCAATCAACATATGCTGATCTACAGGAAGGGCGTCCTCATTGTTATTGAATTCATTGAAATTATCACAAAACCAATGAGGAAAGGATGTATTGATCCTCCCAACAGTTTCACCGATTCTTCTTCTGGAAAGGGCGGCTCCCCCACAACCTGAATCATTGGAAATGACAATGGCAAATCGCCGGTCCAAAGCTCCTGCCCAAAGCGAAGTTTTTCCCAGTCTGGAATGACCCATTAAAGCGATTTTATTTTCATCAATATTTTCATCTTTTTCAAAATAATCCATCGCTCTGCTCAATCCCCAAGCCCAGGCGGCAGTCGATCCCCATTCATCTTTTGCCGGTTGGGATTGTCCGGATTTATAAAAAAGTCTATGAATTCCATCAGAAAAATCATTCTTATCCGGATCGATATCGCCGTAGTATATTGTTGCCACCCCATATCCGCGATCAATGATTTTTTCTACCGCCCAGCGACTATGTCTGACGCCTCTTGATGCTTCTGTAGCTTTATTTTCAGTAATGCCAAATTCTTCATTATTGCGGACCCAACTCGAAGCTAAAGAAACATTCGGATCATCAATGATCGTATGATTTCCATAGAAATTCAGACCAACAAATAGCGGAACTTTATTTTGTGATTTTGGAAGATATATCAATATATCCATGGATATGGACTGATCATTTTTTGTAAAGGTTATTTTTACTTCCTTCATGGTTGCTTTTCCATTAAAAGCATCCATCTCCTTGATCAGTTCTGTTTTTATTTTAACTTTTCCTTTAGGAATTTTTCCATAAACATATTCCTCAAAATCTGATAATATTTCCTTTCTTCTGCTCTTCTCCCATTGAGCAGAGGTTTGAACCTTATCTCCATTTTTTGAAGATAGAAGAGCCGGAAGCTCGTATTCCGGAATTTTTGATTCGTCATAATTTGGTGTGAAATCCTGTCCGAATCCATTTATAAATAGTAATGTGAAGGGAAGTAAAAAAGTGTATTTCATGTTTGAAAGTTATTTTAAGTAGCTGGTAAAAAGTTAAAAAACATTATAAGGCTAAAATAATGCAATTTTATCATAATTCACATATGTAATGCCCGGATTGATATTTCCTTTCAGAAAAGGGATTTAATTGGCTATTTGGAAGAAATTATATTTTCGTTGGTATAAACTTCTAAATTTGCGCCAATAAAATAATAAAATCACAAATGCAGTTTTACAGCACAAATAGAAAGGTACCATCCGTCAGTTTTAAAGAGGCCGTTTTAAAAGGACTTCCTAATGACAACGGACTTTTCTTACCGGAGATCATTCCTCATTTTTCCAGTGAGTTCCTGACAGAATTACCGGGGTTGACTTTCCATGAAATTGCACGTGAAGGCGCGAGACTGATTATCGAAGAGGAAATATCAGAAAAGGACCTCAAAACCATCATCGAAGATGCTTTCAATTTTGACGTCCCCATCAACAATGTTCACGACAATATTCACGTATTAGAGCTTTTTCATGGACCAACGCTGGCTTTCAAGGATTTTGGTGCGCGATTTATGGCGCGTGTTATGGGGTATTTTCTGAAATCAGATGACCGGGAAATAAATATTCTTGTAGCCACTTCGGGAGATACAGGCAGCGCAGTTGCACAAGGATTTCTGGGTGTGGAAGGCATAAAGATAACATTGCTCTATCCAAAAGGAAAAGTTTCTAAAATCCAGGAACAACAGTTGACTACGATTGGTCAGAATGTCACGGCCCTTGAGGTTGACGGTACGTTTGATGATTGTCAGCATTTAGTAAAAACAGCTTTTTTGGATGAAGAATTAAATAAAAAATTTAATTTGAGCTCTGCAAATTCCATCAATATTGCCAGGTTGTTGCCCCAATCATTTTATTACACATACGCCTTTTCCAGGTTGATGAGTAACTCAGAAAATATTTATTTCTGTGTGCCAAGTGGAAATTTAGGCAATTTGTGTGGGGGATTATTAGCAAAGAAAATGGGTATTCCTATTACAGGATTTATAGCAGCATCCAATGCAAATGATATTGTTCCAACATATTTGGAAACTCAGAAATTTTCGCCCAAAGCGTCTATTCAGACAATATCCAATGCTATGGATGTGGGCAATCCCTCCAATTTCTCAAGGGTTTTGGATTTATATGATCACGATTATCAGAAAATAATTGCTGATATTAAAGGCATTAGTTTCAATGATGACGAAACAAGAACTTTAATCAAAGAGGTTCATGGGGGGTACAAGTATTTGATGTGTCCACACACTGCTATCGGGTATGGAGGATTGAAGCATTATTTAAAATCCGGGGATACGGGCATACTTTTATCAACAGCTCACCCGTGCAAATTTAAAGATATTGTTGAACCATTGATATTAGAAAAGGTAGAAATTCCGTTAAGATTACAAAGGATAATTGAGAAGGAAAAGCAAGCAATTCCGATGACTAAGGAATTTGCTGACTTCAAATCATTTTTGTTTGAATCAAGTTAAAAACAGTTTTTACGTTATTGAGTTATGAAAAATCTCGTTTTATATTTATTTATTGCTTCAATTTTTATTTCTTGTGATTCAGGTCTTGAGTGTATTAGACCTAGTACCACCATAGTTTCAGAAACCCGTGATCTTAAAGATTTTAGAGGTGTGGCTTTTTCTAATATTGGGGATATCTACCTAACACAGGGGCCAGAGTTTTCTTTTAAAATCGAAGGCCCGGATAATGTTGTTGAATTAACAACAACTAAAATCGAAAATGAATTGCTTGTGATAGGGACGAGTGATTGTTTCAATGGAGAGTATGAACTTAGTGTTGAAATTACAGCCCCAGAGTATAAGTTTATAAATTTTTCCGGCTTGGGTAGCCTAACCACTGTTGGTCAGTTAGAAGGGGATATCCTGGTTATGGAGTTAATGGGTGTTGGTGAAATTGAAGCTGATATTTATGTAGATACTCTTATCACTACTATTTCAGGTAATGCTATTGTTAACTACACAGGAAATGTAACAAGACATGAGTTTTTCAGTTCAGGACAATTTGCATTAAATAGTTATCCGCTGGAAACTGATCATACATATATAAGAATTACAGGTATCGGAGATAGCTATGTTACAGCAAATGAAACACTGGAAGTAATAATTGAAGGAACCGGCGATGTTCATTATCAGGGAAATCCAGTCATTGATTCTGAAATAATAGGTTCAGGGAAAGTAATTGATGGTAATTAAGCAAGCAGAGTAAATTTCACTTTAAAATCGGCAATTGCGGTTTCAGAACCGATAATAGTAAGAATATCGCCTAAATAGAGGTAAGTATCTCCATGGGGAACTTCCATTTCATTGCCACGCTTAAGAAGCATTAACGAGCCATCTTGATGAAAAATAATATCCTTTACTTTTTGGCCGTCGATTTTTGGATTTGTCACTTTAATATCCGCCAACGTATAATTTTCGAACGATTCTATAAGTGCATGGTAGGTTGTCGGTCTCAAAATCAGGTTTTCAATCGTGGAAGCAATTACTCTTCTTTTGTCCAGGTATTCAACTTCCAATTGCCGTAATTTATTTTCAAAGGAACTCGAGCTTGCCTGAGTAATTACTCGTTCATGTTGCAATTTATTCCTGACTAACTGACAAATTTTTAAATTCTTTTCCTCTGACTCAGTTAATGCCACCACATAATTTGATGATTTCATGCCAAGTCTTTCATAGACCCGGAAATTCCTTCCATCTCCATGAACGGCGTCAAGTCCTTTACCCAGAATTTCCTTTACCCTTGCATATTTCCGTTCTATGATTATTGATTTTTTTTCATTGATTTTTAATCTTCTGGCCAGGAGTACCGCAGTACTACTGCCACCTACAATTATTACCCGGTCACCGGTTGTCTTGCTATCCGGACTAAAATGATTGTAAAGAATTGGAGAAAGAAAACACGTGACCACTGCCATAATTATAAAACAAGCATTTATTCCAGGTGTAATGAT
>DAOVVI010000245.1 GCA_030637245.1 Cyclobacteriaceae bacterium | reverse complement strand
ATTGCTGAAGGAAGTATTTTGTGGAGTTCCCTCTGCTTCAAAATCTTGCCATAAAAACCTGTTTGTAAGCCGAATATTTCCATCTGTCCATTTAATGGGCTGATCAATATTAAATGTTGCGGCAGATTGCATCACCTGGGTGGTTCGCCATCGGGAGACGGTTTCGTCAAACCTTCTGCCATGACTATAATAAAATGGATTTAATTGAAGATTGAAATTTGACTTTAGAGAAGCATTTTTCGCGTTGAGCAATTCCTGGCTGATTTGTAAGTTGAGCTGAGACCCACGGATATCCGGGCTGTTAATTATGGCAATAGCCATTGCAGAGTCTAAAGACATAATAAACTGTCCGTGAACTTTATAAGATCCAAAAAGTAACAGAATTCCAATAGCCAGTTTATATTTTGTTTTGATCATTGCTTCTTTTCTAATTCATTAGTTGGAAATTGAAAAAAATAAATATGCTTTGTGAAAACCCACCCCTACCCCTCCAAGGAGGGGATTTATAGCATTTTTTTTAAATTTTTTGCATTTCTTGTCTTTATGAAAATAGGATCTTAATTCTGATATTTTTGTATTTCTTTGCAGAATATATTTCGGTATTACATAATTGATTGTTAATCAAAATACATCTAAAATATTATGACTTTGAATATCGAACACCGATTAATCCTGGAGCAAATCCGGGACAGGCTGATTTAAGATTTAAGATGGATACTTCTAAATTCACTATTCTTTGTTCGATATTCGATATTCATTTAATTATCCTTTTTGGTTCTGGCTTGCCCATGTTTGGAACTAATTAACCCTAACCCATTTAACAGCGTCTGCTATAACCATTTTTCCATCAGTTTCATTCGTCAGGCTTACTTTAGCCGGACCTGATGATAAATAGAAATTACCCAACAAAATCCATCCTTCCTCTGCTTTATCAACATCTATTGTTATTTCATCTTCTCCATCATCATGGAACACAGTAAAGTGATAGCTGCCATAATTTTGATCTTGTTGCTGGCTAGTTCCACCTGATCCTCCGCTTTGACCTCCCGGTCCTCCACCTTGACCTCCTCCTGCTCCGCCAGGTCTTCCCCGACCTCTAACCGGTAATTTTCCGATATAATAATATATTTCGTGCATTCCGGTTTCATTTATTTCTACATTCCATAAAGCTAGTTTATCACCGGAACCTTTAGCTGTTATATATGCTGAAAGTATATATTTTCCATAAAATTCCGGTTGAGCTGTAGCTTTCCAACTGTTTGGAGGTCTGTTAAATCGAATGCCTATGTATTTTTGTTCCTCTTCGCTATTGTCTATTTTAAGCCAGGTTTTGAGCAAACTTTCACTTTTAGGCTGGATCAACTCAAAACCTTCATCTTCATTATCCACAATCAGTTCAAAATCCAATTCATTGGAATCGCTTACATATTCTGAACGTTCACCATCGAAGGGCTGCATTTTCTCATTAGCATCAATTTTACTGAAGAAGTGTGAAATAGCAGAAGGCACATTTTGTGAGACAAGCGTATTGATGGCCATGAGCCTGGGTTCCGCATCAAGTACAATTCCTACTTCTTTTTTCTGGTGTGGTTCCAGATGAATAATTTTTTCCAGATCAAGACTCGGCATTCCGCCTCCTCCGCCAAAACCTCCGCCGCCGCCAAGACTGCTCATAGTTCGAAAAGAAACTGTGGCCAGACCATCCACATCTTCCTCGTTTGTGATCGTAAATAACACCTGGTACCTGGTATTTTCTCCATCCCTGATTTCATAGGCAGCTACATTTGATAATAGGAAGCCGGGCATTTTATCTGTTTTCAGCCAATCTTCCAGATATGGTTCAAGATCAAAATCAAACTGATCTTTAAGGGCTTTGTTAAATACCGAGATATCCAATCCTTTAAATTTATGCGCCCTGAGTATTTCACTCAAAAAATTATCAAAAGCTTCAATGCCAATTTTATTTTGGATAAGTGCGAAAAGGTAGTTGCCTTTTGCATTGATTACCTCATCCATTAGCGCCTTATCCGATTCGCTTTTCAGAATTTCCTCAAAATTTCTTTCTTTAAGTGCCTGGTTGGCAGTTTCATCGCCTGAAAGGCCACCAACTCTTCGGCGAATCAGGCTCATCATACCTTCATTTTCACTCAATAAGTATGACTCAAAAGCCCGGTTGAGTACGGACCATTCTCCTGATTTTACATAATAAATAAATGAATAGTAGTTGGGAAAACTCTTATAGATGGAAGTTGTGGAAAGCGCTCGTGCAATGTCAGTCTGATCACCACCTCTATTTATATTAGACCTGGGTCTGGAGAAGCCGCTGGTAAAGGTTCCGGATATAAATCTATTCAGGATCCTTGCCTGGATTTCTTTATCAGAAATAGCCTGGTTGCTTCTTTCTACACGATTTTTTTCCCTATTATACGAGCCTTTGAAATCTGCCTGCGTCAGGTTGGCACATTTTTCCGGAACAAATACCATCTGCGGCTGCACAACTTCCTGATAGCTGGCAAACCTTCTTGAGTAGGAATAAAACTGGATTGGTACTTCAACAACAGAGAAACTTTTATAATAATAATCCAGGTTTAGATCACGTTCATAATCTTGCTTTATTTCTCCTATCATGGCTGATAGTGTATCCTCCAGCTCACTTACATAAGGTGAATAAAAATCATGACCCTCCAGGTAATACAGATTGAGTTCAACTGAATCGACCTCCATGGATTTTTTGATATAATTACCGATTGTCAATGATACTTGAGGCAGCGGTATGGTTTCTGAAAATGATACAGAGCCATTAGAATTTTCAATTTCCTTTCCCTGGGAGATAACTTTCAAACCAGGCTTGGTTTTCACTGTTAATGTGTATTTGGAAAATTGCTTGTTTTGAAATGTTGGATTTTCCGGACTGTAGGTAACTCCAGCAATGGGATACCAGAGGATTTCCGGAGTGAGTAATACAAAATCCTCATTAATAAATCCATGGCGTTTATCGATATTCATCAATGCAAGTCTGTTGTTGCCTTCTAATATTTCTTCATCCACATCAAGATAGCTGGACCGGTCATTGGTTTCTCCATGGTATTTTATGGATATTTGACCCATTTTACCAGCCTCCAAAGGTGCGTCGGATTGCGCAAGGATGGTATGTGCTTTTCGCTCGAAAGAAATCGGTTGACCATCAAGTGAAAATTCATCTACCTCCAATGATGGATTCAAGCTGAATATGAGTTTTTCTACCGGTTTCTCATTGTTATTTATAAAGCTCATTTCAGCAATTCCTGAAATTTGATCCCCTTCATGGTTTATCTCAATGTTATAATCCGTGATGAGTAAAATCTCTTCATTTCTCAATTCATTATTTAAATCAATCATTTGTGCTTTCAATGAATCGGTAGTGAATTTGATCGATACATAATTCATCACTTCATATATAGAAATAGCTGCAAAAACTACGGTGAAAACTATGGAAGCCCTGGTCATGGTTTGGGATTGAGGCAGTCTTTTCAATAACAATATGGTGAGAAAGATGAAGGCTAATCCGGAAAAGAAATAGATACTACGTTGAATAATGATCTCTTCCAGATTCCCAAATCCAACAAAATCTGAATACATTAAAGGCAGTTTGAATGCCATATAATCAAAAATGTGATTGTACTTGTTAGTAAGGAAAAATAGCGTAGAGGCAATGTAACCAAGTAAAATAATAAATGTGATCGCTTGATTCCTCAAAATCACCATGGAGAAAAAAGACAATCCGGTGATGAATATTAAAGTAGGCAAGCTGATAATCAATGGATATAGCAAATAAGCTTCCCAAATGACCGGAGTATCTGTTTGTATAAAATTGTATGTGAGCGCCAGAACAAGAACTGCAATATTTAAAAGGAAGAAAACCGTTAAAATCCCAATGGTTTTTCCAAGAACATAGTCTGCATTGCTCATACTCCGGATGTAAATGACATCGGTAGTGTCGAGTTTTTTATCTCTTTTTAGAAAATCTGAAGCCAGGAAAACAATGATAACTGCCTGTACCAGGTTAAAGATTAGAAGATTAAAATATGGAATAGATGCAGGTATTGCCCTGAACATCCAGGGTGGATTTGGACCAACATCCGTGATGATCATCAGATTAAAAAATATCAGGATTGCAATGGTAAGCAAGGAGAAAATTCTGAAAAACCAGCTTCTCAACAGGGTTTTTATCTCATATCTTGCAACTGTTCTAATATTGAGAATTGAAAGCATCTGAATGTTTTTTAAATGTTAGAAAGTCTTACTTTTTAATCCATTTAGTTTGTACTCCATAAAATAGACATAACCATGTTCCAGATTGGGAGCAACTTGTTTCCCGGAGAATCCTTCAATGTTGTCGGCCACTACCTGAACTTCCCAACCCTCCTTGTCCGGAATGGTGGATATTACGTGAAACTTTTGCTTAATTGTTTCAAATTCAGCGTTTGTGGCATTTATTTGCCATACGTTACCTTCTGCTTCCCTGATGATCTGGTCTGGCGAACCATGGTACACTACTT
>DAOVVI010000489.1 GCA_030637245.1 Cyclobacteriaceae bacterium | reverse complement strand
TGAGTTGATGCCTGGGTATCAATCGATTAGAAAAAAATGGAAAGATCGCCATAATAATCATTTTTAATTTAGGTGTGTTATCTTTGAGACACTATTCACGGCCTCACTGGAGTCCCATCATTTTTTCTCAACTGCGTCCAGTTATAGTTAAATGGCGGAAGTGGATACTTAGCGGCTTCTTTTTCATTGATTTCGATACCCAATCCAGGCTTTTCGACAATATGCATGAAACCGTCCTTCATAAATGGTGCATCCGGAAATACTTCCCTTAAACGATCATTGAAATGTACTGCTTCCTGAATACCAAAATTCCAAACAGCCAGGTCAATGTGTGCATTAGCGGCGTGTCCAACAGGAGAAACATCACCAGGTCCATGCCAGGCCGTCCTCACATTGAACCATTCGCCGAGCCGGGCTACCTTCATCGCAGGGGTAATGCCGCCGATCTGGGAAATATGAATCCGGATAAAATCGAATTGCCTCTGGGCCATCGGATCTAGCCACTCATTCTGGTTATTGTATAACTCGCCCATGGCAATCGGTACGGAAGTTTTCTGCCGGATGGTTTCAAGCCAATGCCGGTTTTCCGGAGAGATGGGGTCTTCAATGAAGAATGGTCTGTAATCCTCTAACTTGCGCATCATATAGATCACATCCATTGGCTGAACCCGTTCATGGACATCGTGTAACAGCTCCACCTTTTCTCCACATACTTGTCTCACATGATCAAACATGTCGATGGCGCCTTTAATATAGGCCTGGGGATCAATGGTGTTATCATCTTTGTGTCCAAAACCATTTTGCTTATAGTCCGGCGTTTCCACTAAATGTGTGGAGCCATAACCCCCCAATTGGATCCGCACATGCCGAAATCCCTGTTCCATGAATTTGAGTACATTTTCTGCTACCTCTTCCTTCGTTTTTCCCGAGGCATGGGTGTAGGTATCTACGGCGAACCTGCATTTGCCTCCCAACAATTGATAGACCGGCATACCCGCCAGCTTACCTTTGATATCCCAGAGTGCCTGATCCAGGCCGCTAAGGGCATTGTTCAGTACAGGACCATTTCGCCAATACGAGCTGACATAGGCGGTTTGCCAGATATCTTCGATGTTGTGCACGGATTTGCCACGACAAAAATCATCGAGGTATTTATCCACGGCCACCACCACAGAATGTGCACGTTGCCTGAAGGTGGCGCATCCCAAACCATATAGCCCAGGTTCGCTGGTTTCTACTTTTACCACAACCAACTCTATTCCATTTGGCGCAGTGGCAATTGCTTTGACTTTTGTGATTTTAACATCCGGCAGATTAATAGCTTTTTTTGCTGATTTGGAATAACTGTTTAGGGGTGCTATGGTCAAAGGAGCAAGCAATGCACTTTTCAAGAGATGTCTTCTTTTCATAATTTTAAGAATGAGGTTTGTCGTTCTATGAAACTACACTATCCAAAGCTATATATCAAGAAATAGGTGGAAAAGCAATATGCATGTACTGATATTAGCTTTTTATTTCTTCTGATATAATATGTTTGTATTTGTTATATAAAAATGAAATTATCAGAAGGAGTATCCCCAACGAAACAAATAAAATAGTTTTTGAAATGGTGTCAAGTTGGGTAAGATCATAGAAGAAAAGTTTTATAAGTGTGATCGCAAATAAAGCCATGGCTCCGAGTCGCAAATGTTTTTTCTTTTTCCAGATTCCCAGGACAATTAGTAGTAAAGCATATACTCCCCAAAGTATGCTTAATCCAAGTTTGTAGGATTGGGTTGATTGGGCAATATCCATCAAGTTAATCAGTTCACTGCTGGCTATCCACAATATGGATGTGTGAAGTAAAAAATCAAAGGCAATTTTAAATTTCCATTTCATAAATTCCTGCCGAATATATCTATAGGACGCTATCAGCAAAATCGCAACAAAAGCAAACGAAATATATCTGATGCCAATATTGAATATGCCTCCATGATAATAGTCAGATAAAGTTTGCTCCAGGTAGCTTTCACGCAATTCACTTAGCGTATATAGCCCAAGGATTAAAAAGGTTTCAATTGCAAGTGCATTTATTGCGAGATTAATGAAGCCTAACTGCCTGTTTCTTAGTTTTTTGAAATTTACGAATGACAGAATAGTGAAAAACAGCAATGAGTAATTGAGTATCCAAATAGTCTTGAAATTTCTCAAATCATAGTTCCAGTAATTATTAGGATATTGCTGACTTTCGGCATTTATTGAAATGGCTGAATCCGCATATAGTTGATTCCAATAAGATGCTATTTCCATTCTGAATGCATAATAAAGAGTAATAAGTAGAATACCTGGAATGGAGAAGGAAACAATAATTGATAAATCTTTCTGATTAAGTAGTGGAGAAGAATAATTTTTATTGCTATTCAAAATATTTATAAAACCGAAAGCGGCTATCAGTAATAAGGAAGTCAGGAAGTTGATATTGAGTAATGGGGTGATTCTTGTTTCCGGATATGCTGGATCATAAATGTTGTAAACTGTTGTCCAATCGTGAACAATGCTTAAAAATGCCAAAACCATCAAGAGATAGGAAAGTATTTCATAAACATGGGCGTGTTTCGTTCTTCCTATCCAGAACATT
>DAOVVI010000194.1 GCA_030637245.1 Cyclobacteriaceae bacterium | reverse complement strand
GCAATATTCCAGATCTGTCATCACACCAGAACGACGCCACAGCTTTGCATAAATAAAAACTGTCACCATACCAGTAATAAGGAATGCCCACCAGGCCCAGTTTTTTGCTATTCCGTTTTCTCTTACCATGCCTGTTACCAGGTTAGGAGTGTCAGCAGAAAAGGTACAGGCCACCATAGAAATACCAAGCAGCCACCAGGGCATGCCTCTCCCCCCTAAAAAGAATTCTGATGAACTTTTTCTAGCAGTCCATGATGCAACCCAGCCAATCGTTAAAACTATTACAAAAAATATTCCGATTATAACCCAGTCGATTGTTGACAGTATTGTTCCCTGTACCAAATGATTTGTTTTAAGCTTTGAAAAATTATTAGGTGATTGGCTTAATAGTTAATTAAATCTGATATCAGATCAATCTTTGTGCTAAATGCAATATTAAAAATTATTAAATAGCTTCAATGCAAAAGCATAAATTAATTTTTCAAATACATATATTTAATACCTATTAAATAGCTGGACAACTACTTTATATACCATCGCTGATACCTGATTTTTCAAATTTATGATAAAAAGCCCAATACCTTTATTTGTAATAAATGACGTGATAAATAGTTTTAAAATTCTTATTTAATTATGAGTTTTGAGTGAATTTATCAAGAATTCTTAGTTATTATTTTTGAAATTAAGTAATCACATTTTTTGAAATGAAAGAATACATCCAACAATTAATACATCAAAGAGGCTTGAGATTGTCTCTTCTGTTCATGATATTCATAATATGTCTTAATGCTGTTTTGGTTATTTACTATAGAAGTGGTATTATAAAAAATTCAGATGTAAGTCAGCAAATCCAACGTATAAGAGATGGTCTCGGTCATTTGGATAATAACATACGTTTAGCTGATATGGGTGTCAGGGCATATATTATTAAACAAACGGATCAGTTCCTTGAACCTTATGTTGATGCAAAAAATGGGTATCTTGATAATCTAGATCGCCTGGAAATTGAATTGAGTCTGGTCGGTTATGATGTAAATAAAATTGCTCCGGCACGCACCGGCATTGTAGAATACATGCAAACATGTCAATTAATGGTTGACTTATGCAGTGCCGGGAAAATTGATGAAGCAATTGAAATTTTCGAGGAAGACCGCGGAAATGATGCATGGGAAAAATTTTATCCTTTTGTTCTGGACTCAAGTAATTTTATTGATGCATTGAGTGTGCAAAGCCGTGCTGAATATAAAAGTTCAATCAACAGAATCCTCATCATCCAGATCCTTTTAATTTTTATTTCCATACCCGTACTAACCATTGCTTTCAGAAAAATCTTATGGAGCGATCAATTTAGAGTACAGGTTTTCAATAGGATAAATGAGAGTAACAGAAATTATCTCTTCGACAATGGAAAGGATATCGATATGCAGGATAAGGATTCCATCCTTAACGATTTAGTTGTCAATCTTAAAAAGGCTGCTGAATTTATAAACAATATCACCAAGGGAAATTATGATTTTGAATGGGAAGGAATGGATAATAAAGTAAAGGAGCTTAATAAGAACAGTATTGCCGGTGAGTTGATCAGGATGCGAAACCAGATGCAGAAAGCAAAAAAAGAAGATGAAATTCGGATATGGGCCAATGAAGGATTATCAAAATTTGCAGATTTGATCCGGGAACATCAAAATAATTTAGTTCAATTATCAGAAGAGTTAATTTCAAATATTGTAGAATATATTGGGGCACAACAAGGCGGGTTGTTTTTTGTAAGTGAAGATGAGCAGAAACAGAAATATTTAGAACTAATGGGCTGCTATGCATATCAAAGAAAGAAATACCTGGAAAAAAGAATTGAAATCGGACAAGGCATGGTCGGTCAATGCTTTTTAGAAGGAGAAACAGCTTATTATACAAACATTCCCGATGAATACGTGAATATCACTTCCGGTCTTGGTGAGATTAATCCCACCACGTTGTTGATCGTGCCGCTCATAATAAATGATGAAGTTGTGGGAGTGATTGAATTAGCTGGTCTAAAGGAGTTTGAGAAGCATCAAATAGAATTTTTAGAGCGCATAGCTGAGACAGTGGCATCTTCAATTTCTATCGTTAAAACTAATGAGAGTACAAGGATTTTACTGGAACAATCACAGCAGCAGACTGAGGAAATGAAGTCTCAGGAAGAGGAAATGCGCCAAAACATGGAAGAACTTCAGGCTACACAGGAACAAATACATCGCAAAAATGAAGAAGTGGAAGATCTTCTTAGGCAAGCTTCTGAAAATGAAGAAGGAATGAAGATGCAAATGGAGGCGCTTGAAGAACTCCAGAAGGAAGCTGAACGGAGTAAGGAAAAATTAAAAAAGGAAGCTGAGGATTTCAAAATTATGCTTATGGAAATTCTAAATGAAATACCTCAAAAAATATTCCTCAAAGATGCTGAAGGGAAAATGTACATTGCAAATAAAAAAGTTGCGGATGCACATGGGTTACCACTATTTGAACTAATAGGCAAAAGTGATTATGATTTTGTGGATAAAGAAACAGCTGATGCATGGAGAAAACAGGAATTGGAGATCATGAAAAAGGGTGAAGAGAAATATGTTTTTGAAGATACCCTTGGAGGTAAGAAAACCATACTTGAATCCATCAAAAAAGTTTTTAATATACGTTCCATTAACCAAGTGGGATTGTTAGGAATTCAAAATGATATTACGGAAAAGGTAGAACTTGAAGCGAGGTTGAAAGAATTGGAGGGGAAATAACAGAATAGATGAGAACCCGGTAGCCGGTTACCAGGCATTGACAAGAACCTAGGAACTCAGAAGCTTAGAAACCTTTTCAAAGACATAAAACATTTCACGGCCTATTTGCTCACTTCTTTCCAGGTATGCTTCTTCCTGATTGTCAGTACCATCAAATATTTTCGGATCGTCATATTTTATTGTGGTACGATAATCAGCGCCACTTATTATTGGGCAAGCCTCATCAGCATCCGAACATGTCATAATGGCCACGAACCCTTCACTTGGATTTTTTCGGTGGTCATACGTTTTTGAAAAACAAATTAACGGGTCAGCTTTTTTTGCGTACTTGACTTTGTATTTTGGATTTTTACCTTCTTTTTCTACACTAATTTTGAACCCCGCATTTTTTAATGCATTTATAGCTGATTCATTAAATACAGTTTTTTGTGTTCCACCAGAGTACGTTTTTATACTTTCTATCCCAAAATAATTGGCTGCAGTTTGAGCCCAAATTTGAGCCATATGACTTCTGCGGGAATTATGGCTACAGATAAAAATAAGACTCACCTCTTTTCTTGAAATGAGTTTCTCTTTTATATATATGCCCAATTCATTCAGAAGCTCTTTTCGCTCATCTGGAATAAGTTCGGAGTCTTTAGTCAAAGACTCCGAAGTGTGTGCAAGTTTGTGAAACAATTTTTCGGGCTTTTTTACAAAATTAAGAATTAGCAGCAATTACTTTTATTTTCGCAACATGGTTTTTCTCCATAAACAGTAATACTTGCAATTCCGGCAAATTTTTCTTTATAATTTCTGATTTGTTCTTCGTTAAGATATTTTTTCAACAACTCATCTGGGAGATCAATTTTCCTTTCTTTCTGAATGGTAATATTTATAAATCCGGCTTCATGGATTGCATTCATATATTCATCTTTGGTCAGGGCTCCTGAAACGCAACCGGCGTATAATGCAGCTTCATCTCTCAATCCTTCAGGAATGGTATCGTAAGTAACAATATCTGACACACTGAAATGTCCGCCATTTTTTAGAATTCTGAATGTTTCGCTTAAAGCTTGTTTCTTGTCAGGCACAAGGTTTAAGACACAATTGCTCACTACAACATCTGCTTCTTCGTTCCTGACCGGAAGATTCTCGATTTCACCCAATCTGAATTCTACATTTTCAAGCTTGAGCTTTTGAGCATTTTCATTGGCTTTATCTATCATATTTGGAGTCATGTCCACACCAATCACCTGTCCCTTATCTCCGGTAAGTTGCCTGGCTATAAAGCAATCATTTCCGGCCCCGGACCCTAAATCTACTACAGTATCTCCTTCTTTGATTTTTGCAAATTCCGTTGGCAATCCACAACCCAAACCATAGTCAGCATCAGGATTGTATCCATCCAATTTGCTGTAATCTTCTGAAAAAACAGTCAGGTCCGCATCCGGCCCGCAGCAGGTAGTGGATGCAGGACCACAGCACGAACCTTGATCCTGACTTTTTCCCTGAGTTACAATCTCTCCGTACTTCTCTCTTACAATTTTCTTTAATTCCTCATTCGTACTCATTTTTATTTAATTTAAAGTTGAACTTGCTTACACTTTTTTTTTATGATTTGCTTTTTGCTAACAGCAATTTCGATCTATATCTGAAAAGAATCTGTACAGCATATTTCTGGCATTGTTCCAATTTTCCTCATTGATGCAATAGCATATGGAGGGGCCTTCAATTTCACCTTTTATTATGCCGATATTCTTGAGCTCCTTTAGATGTTGCGAGATCGTTGATTGCGATAGAGGAAGCGCATCTGAAAGTGTTCCAACAATGCATGTTTTGTTTTTAATGATTTGTTGAATGATAGCAATCCTCGCTGGATGAGCAAAGGCTTTTGCATAAACAGCTAATTGATTTTGCTCCTCGTTGAAATGAAATGATTTTGTTAATCCCATCGTAATATTGGTTTATTGCAATATTACGATTAACGAGTTCAATTTATAAAAAGTTCCCTTAATCCAGATATTTTTTACTTCACTTAAAAATTATCAGTAAAAAGCACATGATTTATTTTGTTGTCAAAAAAGATTGAAGAAGAAAATAAAATTGGATAAAACACCATAATATTTCCAGGAAACCATAAAATCCTCATGATCTAATGGGGTTTTTAATCCAGGCAAAACCTATCTTGAATGGCTGTAAACGGGCTTCAAACAGCCAATCATGTCTCAAATTACAAGGTGAGACTCCTTCCCTCCATATTTTTCATAACCTAAGTCAAAACTACCGTTAAAGCTACTGTGAGAGACGGAAAGTGATAGAAAGCAGAAGCGAAAGAAATAGCGAAGTTGACGAGATTGAAGGGAGAGGAAGAGAGATTACCGGATGCGAATTTTATGGTAG
>DAOVVI010000334.1 GCA_030637245.1 Cyclobacteriaceae bacterium | reverse complement strand
TGTCTAAACGGGATGCTGTTGATTTAGCACTTGAAAATAATTATGATATCAGAATTGCTGAAGGTAATGTCGAAAGTGCCGAGAATAGCGCCAGCATTTACAATAGCGGTTATTTACCCTCCATTTCAGCTTCCGGAGGGGCCAATTATAATGTTGTGGATAATTTTGTTGAATTACAGGATGGCTCTTCTAGTGAAGAGAAAGGAGTTCAAGCATACTCTTTTAATGGAGGAGTATCTTTGGATTATACCATTTATAATGGACTTGGAAGAAAATACAATTATGCCCGATTAAAGGAAAATTATAATCTGTCCGAGCTTCAGGCAAGACGAGTTATAGAAAATTCGATCGTAAATATTTTTGCCATTTATTATGAAGTCGCGAGGCTTACACAAAACGTCGATAGTCAATTTGAGACGATAGATATATCCAGGAGAAGGCTGCAACGTATGAAGTTTGGTTATGATTATGGGCAAAACACACAATTAGATGTATTGAATGCCGAAGTAGATTATAACAATGACAGCATAACATTAAGAAATCTAAGCCTGGAATTAAGCAATGTAAAAAGAGATTTAAATGTATTAATAGGAAGAGATGTAGCTATTGATTTTGTTGTGGACACCACGATTACGTACATGACAGGTTTGTATTTTGAAGACTTGATGAATCATGCGATGGATAACAATGTTGTTGTGCTGCAAAATGAAGGACTTTTAAGAACAGCAGAATACGGGGTGAAGGTTGATAAATCTGCTTTGATTCCTCGTATTGGCTTAAGCGCAAACTATAGTTACAATGATCGATTTAATGGATCTACTGCCCCTTTCAAAAGTCAGAAAACATTGGGACCGAATGTTAATGCCAACCTATTCTGGAATATATTTGATGGTGGTCTTACAAAAGTCAGAGTTCAAAACGCAAAAATAGCTGTTCAAAACCAGGAAATTGTCCGTCAGCAAAGCTTACAGATTTTGCAGAGAAATGTGAATAATGCCTGGGCATTTTACCAAAATTCTTTATTTGTACTGGAGGCAGAAAAGAAAAATCTTCAGACGAATCAAAGAAATTTTGATCGTACGCTGGAGCAACAAAAACTCGGGCAAATCACATCAATCGAATTTCGCCAGGCACAACTAAATCTACTCAATGCCCAGTTGAATTTTAATAGGGCGAAGTATTCTGCAAAAACGGCAGAACTGGCATTACTTCAGCTGGCCGGCGATTTGATGTTAGCTGAGTTTTAATAATCAGCTTTGTCAAAGTTTCAAACTTTGACAACGCAAGAGCAGATTATTGAGGCAACATCACCTTCTGACCCTCAGGCAAAGGAGATATATATGGTTTTCCTCCGGTTTGTTTGATAAAATAACTTTTTGCTTCTTTTCTTAATGTTTCATCTGTAAAGAGATCTATCGCTGTGAGCGTAAGCACCTTTGACGCTACTACTGCACCCTTGAAGGCAGCTAAAGTTCCATGACTTGCAGAAGTTGCCCAACTGTGCCAGGGCACATCATAAGGAGCAGTAGCTACTCGAAATCCAACTGTCGGCGTAATAAAACTTACCTCAGCCACATCTGTAGAGCCACCCTCAGGCAGTTTAGTTTTCCAGTTATCCGGAATATCTTTAATGTTGGTAAGAAATCCCTTTTCTTCTTTTTGCGTATTTCGTTGCAATTCCTTAGCCCATTTTTGTTCTTCTTCTGTAAATTCCGGCGGGCCAACTAATTTAAGATTTTTGTCCACCGCCAGAATCAAGGGTTCATTCAAATTGTATTTGTGAACGCCGGTGATGAGTGTGATTTTATATGTAGTTGCGGTTGCCAATGCTGCACCCTCGGCAATTTTCAAAATTCTACTATAGAATTTTTCCACATTAGCTCTTGAGGTATCTCTCACATAATACCAGACCTTGGCATATTCCGGAACAACATTAGGGGCTTCGCCTCCATTGGGAATTACATAATGAATCCTGGTAGTTGGGTAAACATGTTCTCTCATGAGATTTACGCCATAATTCATCAATTCCACTGCATCTAAGGCGCTTCTTCCATTCCATGGATCTGCTGCTCCATGAGCCGCCTGGCCAAAAAACTCAACCTGAAAATTGTTCATCGCAAGAGCTTTGCCATATCCAGCCTTTGTATCATCGCCGGGGTGCCACTCTAAAACCGCATCCAAACCATCGAATACACCGTCTTTTGCCATATAGACTTTGCCCACAACAGTTTCCTCTGCCGGGGTTCCAAATAGCTTTAGCGTTCCTTTGATTTTATGTCTTACCATAGTTTGCTTTATAGCAATTGCAGCATTCACACATGCGGATCCAAATAGATTATGACCACAACCCTGTCCGCTTTTTAAACCATCTTCCCTTGCCTTTCTGAATGGAACATTTGCATTTCCTACTCCGGGTAGCGCATCATATTCGGCTAATATCCCAATGACTGGATCTCCATTTCCAAATGTTGCCACAAAAGCGGTTGGCATTCCGGCTACATTTTTTTCAATGGAGAATCCTTCCTTTACCAGTACTTCAATAAGCAACTGAGCGGATTTTGTCTCAAGCAAAGCAGTTTCAGAATAATCCCATAGGGTCTGGCATAGCTCATGGATTTGCGGAGATAGCTTTTCAACTTCTTCTATTCCGGCTTGTTTTAACTTCGGAAGTTTTTGAGCAATAGAAATAGATTGATTATTGTAAAATAAGAAAATGAGTAATAATGAAATGTAATTTTTGATTTTGATCTCCATGGTATTAATAAGGTTGTAATTAATGTCCAATATAAGTAATAGCTTCCTTTTCAAGGAAATTAATTATATAATTCCTTGCCGGTCAGCAACCCATGTCGTTATTTTGGTCAACTTTTCCTTTTGACCTTTTGAATAATTACAGCGCCAGGTTAATTTCTTTTGTTAGATAATTTATTCCTCTGTATTCAATGGGCTGACCGTTACCAACACTTATCACTGCTTTCCCTTCCACGCCTTCCAGCTCGCCATTATCGTCAACATGTTTAAAGTCGTTTGCTTTCAATGAAATCTCAACAGTTTTCTTTTCACCTTTTTTCAGCATAACTTTTTTCAATCCTTTAATCGATCTTAACGGAGCGTCTTTTGCACCGGAAGGAAGTGTGATGTACACTTGCACTGTTTCCATACCATCATAGTCTCCTGTGTTTGATATATCGACCTTAACCTTCAAATCAGCTCCGATTTTCAAAGACTCCGGAATCTGAAGATTATCAAATTCAAAATTGGAATAGCTCAATCCATACCCGAATGGATAAAGCGGGTTGCCTTCATAAAACTTATAGGTTCGGTTGGTCATGTTGTAATCGGAGAAATCCGGTAGATCTTTTACGGATTTATAAAATGTGACCGGAAGTTTTCCTGAAGGACTGTACTCCCCAAACAATAAATCAGCTATGGCTGTTCCGGCAGCCTCTCCGGGGTAAAATGCCTGTACAATGGCAGAGAGGTTTTTATCTTCCCAATTCAAGGCAATGGCGCTGCCACTGAAATTGATGTAAACAATTGGCTTTCCGGTAGCTTTCAGTTTTTTCAATAATTCCTCCTGGATTGCAGGTAGTTTGATATTTGTCCTGTCCCCATGTGAGAAACCTTCCACTTCTATCGGCATTTCTTCTCCCTCAAGATTTGGAGAAATCCCCCCGCAGAAAATAATCACATCTGATGTATTTGCCACCTCCAG
>DAOVVI010000384.1 GCA_030637245.1 Cyclobacteriaceae bacterium | reverse complement strand
GATTTGCATGGATAAATCACCCACGTTATTCCAGTGCATAAGCCCAAATGCCAGGGAAGATATTACCATTGGAATCCACCTTTTGGAAAACACTTTTTCAAGTCCTCTAAGCAAGATGCCTCTAAAAAAGAGTTCCTCAGGCAATGCAACGGTCAGGAATAGTCCTATAAAATGAGCTGCCAATTTGGGTATATCGAATGATTCTGGAATAGAAAAAGATAGAAATCCTGTTGCCAGTCCGGGAGGTATTACAAGCACCATGATCATAATCAGTGACAAAAAAGCTATATACCAATCTTTGAATTTAGGGATAAGGTTAAAACCAATGTCAGCTCCCCTGTATCCATACTACCCAATTATACCAATAACAGAAACCGCAACAGACCACCAGGTATAATCAAGATTTGCTTGCATGTCCATATACCAGCGAAGATCAAATGGAATCCAGAGGAGAATCCAGATGGCTATATCACTCCAGTTCAATACAAATTTTTCATCTCTCGCTTGCTTTAATACGCCAAAGACCACAAACACAATAAATGCAAAAATGATGGTATAATATGGATTGAAATTCCAGGTTAGCAATCCTGGTATGGCAAATAGAAGTGATATTCCACCTACCACGTAATACATTGAATTTTTATTCCCTCTCAACCACTCATTAAACTGACGGGACGCCTTTAAAGATCCTAAGGTGAGCATAAGTCCCAGGAGAGGTGACAGGCTTACTACTGTTGCAATTATTGATATAATACTGTTATTTGAATCAGAGGCCGCGACAACATACATCAGGACAGCGCCCAATAAAGTCCAAATAATCCATAGGATAAAAAATCTATTTTTCACAATTATTTTTATTCATCTACAATAATAGAATAAGTAGAGACAAAACTCTTATTTGCCTGAAGGCGAATAAGTCCTTCCTTAGTCTCAAAATTTCTGTCTGAGTCCATACTATCTGCAACGCCGATCCAGGGCTCAATGCAGACATAGTTGGCATTTGGCTTGGCCCAGATACCCAAATAGGGAAAGCCTTCAAAATCCATGGAAAGTACTTGTTTTGATTTCCGGCTTTTCAAACTCACCCTGGATGAATTCAGGTTTTTGAATACCAGGGCATCATCATCAAATATATGCGGATGTAATTTGATTATTGTTGGCTCGTCAAAAACCGGAATGGTCTCTTTTCCAATTAGTCCGTTTTTAAGCACACGCCATGATTGGGCCGTTTCCGGTTTCTCAAACTCCAGATAATAATCATCGTATTTTTCACCCTTATGAATCGGGCAGGTAAATCCCGGATGACCTCCCAGCGAAAATAACATCTCATCATTTCCATGGTTCATGACCTTATGCTCTATACGTAATTTATTTCCTTCAAGAATAAAGCTAATAGTAAATTCAAATTTAAAGGGATAGATAAGCAGAGACTGTTTGTCGTACTTCAAACCAAAAGTGAGACTGTCTGATGTCGATTCGATCAAAGTCACATTTTTATTTTTTCTGATAAATCCATGCTTTGGACATTTGTATTCTTGTCCTTTATATAAAAAAGCATCGTCTTTCAGGCACCCGATCACCGGAAATAAATTTGGGGCATGAGCCGCCCACACATCAGGATTTCCATCCCAAATATACTCCGTGTTGCTGTTGAGTGATTTTATGCTGCATAATTCTGCGCCAATTTCTTTTACTGATACCTGAAGGATATTATTATTTATTGAATGCATTCTTAAATTCATTTTGATAAAGATTTACATTTTACTAACACAAACCCAGAGCTATCTTCACCGCTATTTTTTAATAATTCTAAAAAACGACACAAGACCGGAATAAATAAGAAAAACTGATCCTATATAAAAAAGAAGGGTACTGTATTCTTCATACATCTCCGTAAAATCCGCTACCTGTTTTATTCTGGAATAATAAACCATTCCCAGTACGAGCATAAATAAAGCGCTGAATACTCCTTTCATCGGAAGTATTCTGTCATGAGAAAATAGTTTTATTAGTTTCTGACTACTGGAAATTCGATGCATGACGATCATAAAAAGTAAAGTCCATATAACCCAGGAAATTACCTGAAATACGTTGAGTGTTCTGAAATAATTAATCACGGTAAATAGTGGACTGAGAAACAACTGTTTTTTGCTGTAATAAGGCCTGTCTTTGTACAGCAATACCTTAAGTTTAGTTTGATCCCGAGACCTGATATTATTTAAAATCGCCTCCTCCTTCGATGCAGGATTTAATTTTTGCCAACCCGGTATTTCAAAAGCATTCCACAATGAACAGACATTGCCATATCCATGGAAATCCAAACCTCCATTCATAATTAGCCGATTATGCTCACAATAGTCTTTAATCCTTTGATAAACTACTCTTTCGTAAGTCCTATCCGTGGCCGTATTTTCAATTTCAAAGCCATCAACATCACTATTTTTATAATAATCCAGTGACATATGTTCTCCATCGAACCAGTGGTTTACAATCACGACGCCATTACCTGCGCGCACGGAATCGATGGCAGTTGAATCGGCAAATCCTTTTGTGCTGAATTTTCTTTTTAGCCCCAGCAAACTCAGATGGTTGCTACCAGAAAATTCTTCTCCGCACATTACAAGCGGTTCAATGGGAAATTCATGATTTCGCTGAGCCTCAACAAAATCCAGTGTCCTGTCATGATGGTTATGATCAGTAATAAAAAAGGCATCAAATCCATTCCGCTTGTGCCACTTCCATAACCCTTCCTGCGACATCAGTCCGTCATGGCTGAACTCAGTATGCGAATGTGTGGTGACAAGTATGGTGTTAGGAGCATTATTTACTATTGTATTATTCGGAAGCGGAATAAAAATAATTACTGCAAAAATGGCAAACCACAACCCAATTACTATGGGGATATTAGCAAGTTGACGAAAGATGAATTTTTTTCTGGACTGCGCATCCGGTATTAATATTGCTTTAATCAGGCAGTAGATAATATATAGTGCCAGTATCCAATACAACAAAACTTGAATTTCAGCCAGGGCATATAAAGACCGATTGAAGAAAAGCAAAATCCCTAAAATCGGTTCAAACAAAATTCTCCAAAGCGAGATATGAATTTCGTATTCGGGTTGAGCTTCCAAAGTGATCGCATCAGCTATATGTATTGGAAAGTGAAAAAAGAGCGAAATAGCAGCAATGCAAATAATGAATAACGTTGATGCGTATTTGAGTTTGTTGCTTAATCCCATTTGACTTTGCTTATTGTTATAATTGATAGATTATCAAAACCCTTCTTATTGAATACTGAATAAAAATAAAATTGTACTAATTTATATGAACAGGGTTTTCTGATTCAATAAAAAAGGATACCAATT
>DAOVVI010000379.1 GCA_030637245.1 Cyclobacteriaceae bacterium | reverse complement strand
TCACTAAATGGAGAATATTCGAGAATTATTAAGTTTAGTATGAATTAGAATACATTTTTGGAAAATTCGAATAAATAAGGCTACAATGAAAATCACGCCAATAGAAATAAGAAAAAAAACATTTGAGAAAGTTTTCAGAGGTTTTGATAAGGATGAAGTAATTGCTTTCTTACAAATACTAAGCACCGAGTGGGAAAAATCAGTAGATGAAAAAAAGGAAGTTGTAATAAAACTTGAAGCGGCAGAAAAAGAGATCGCAAAATTACGAGAAGTAGAAAATTCGCTTTACAAAACCTTGAAAACAGCCGAAGATACCGGGGCAAATATGATTGAACAAGCCAATAAAGCGGCGGAACTTCAATTGAAAGAGACAAAAATGGAGTCTGAAAATATAGTTAGAGAAGCTAAGGCAAAGTCAAAGATGATCTTTGAAAGCACTGAAAAACATACCAGGGAGATCATCGCAAACATGCTTGGCGAAATCAAATCTCTGGAGCATAATTTCAATTCTGCGTTAAGTCTCAAGGAAAACCTGATAGCTGATCTCACCAATTTATCTTCGGCCACACTTGAGCGAGTACAGAAATTTAAAAAACAAAAAGATAAGCTGGATATTGATAAATATATAAAAGAAGCTCGCGAATTTGCGGAAAATTATGATCTGAAAAACTTCAAATTCAATAGCGAAGAATTGGAAAAAACCCTCGAAAAAGAAGAGTTGGAAATCAAAGTTTCCAACAGGAAAAAGAAAGAATCTGCGGAAAAAGCGGAGAATTCTGAAAATTCATTTTTTGACCTTCTCGAATAATCAATGGGCAAAATTACGCTGGAAGGCCTGGAATTCTTTGCATTTCACGGCTACTATGATGAAGAACAAAAAATCGGTAATAAGTATGGCGTTGATATCACCATTGAAACCTCTTTGAAAAAGGCCGGAACAGATGACAAACTTTCTGAAACGATAGATTATGAAGAATTGTATAAGATAATCCGTGAGGAAATGAATAAACCATCACGATTGCTAGAGAATATTGCCGGAAGAATTATGAATGCGGTTTTCGCTAATTTTCCATTGGTCACCTTTATAGAAATATCTATTTCAAAGTTTAATCCACCTATTGGAGGTATTTGCAAAAGAGCGATTGTCACCTTGTCGAGCGCAAGAAATGATTAAATCGGTGATGTGAAAACACCGGGCTTTCTCTACAACAGATGTCAATGAGAAAATCTGACAGTTAGAGGTTGCTTAAAGGGATGTCAAATAATTCATTACTACTGAGGCGCTTCTTTTTCACTTAGAGATTGGTTTTCTTTTTCCATTACCTCTTTAACGGAGCATCCTTTTTTTCTTGATACACCCGTACCCAATCCACGATCATTTGCACCGGCAGATCACCAGGGTCCACCGAGCCGACCCACGAACCACCCAGCTGCATGTCGATCATCAGGTAAAAGGGTTGATCAAAAGGCCACTGGCTTTTGTCAACATCTTCAAGACGCGGGTAAGTAAACGTCTCCTCCCCATTGATTGTAAACACCAACTTATCAGGAAACCACTCCATGCCATAGGTAGTGTAATTTTCTGTTTTGACCCGATGGGTGGTATAATAGGGCGGATTTGTTTTTTGTTTTAACTCCAACGTGTAATACGAATGGACAGTCTGGTAAACCTGATCCTCGTAGTTCAGATGCTCCATCAGGTCAATTTCACCGTTGCGGGGGTACGTACCGTATTTGGGCTGGTCGGCAAGCATCCACATGGCAGGCCAGGCGCCTCTGGCATTTTCCAATTTGGCGTGTATCTCAATTTTGCCGTATTGGAAAGCAAATTTTCCTTTCGTATCAACTCCCCCGGTAAGGTAGCGTACAGTGTCCTGCTTTTTATCTTCATTTACAATACCACGCAGGTACAATTTTCCATCCTTAACGATAATACAATCTGGATGGTCCGACATGTAATTTCCCCAGTCCGCCTTATTCCTTTTGATGACGCTCCATTTTGCTGTGTCCAGGAAATCCGTATCAAAAGACTCTTCCCAAATCAGTTCCCAGTTTTTTACCGGCTTGCTAACTTCTTTGTCACTGGATGGGTGCGTTACATGATTTTTCGATGGCGAACAACACACCATTAACAGGATAGAGCCAATTGATAAAGTTCGGATAATATTCATTGTCTTACTATTTATATTACATCAGTTGGAATAATAATAACTGTCAAGTCAGGTAATTGATCCGGCAAAAATAATTAAATTTGAGCGCAATCATTTTTTAACATCTAAACAAAAACAATGGAGATAATTTTAGATTTTGGAAAAATATTATTGCCTGCCGGATTGGTACTATATGCAATGTATCTTACTATGAAATCAATATTGGCCAAAGAGATCGTAAAAGCAAATAAGGATTATAAAATCGAGAGCAGCAAAATAGCCCTCCCAAACAGACTTCAGGCTTTTGAACGTATGAGCCTTTTTTTGGAGCGGCTTTCTCCGGGAAATCTCGTGCTAAGGTTGAACAGCAGCAACATGACCGCAAAAGAATTGCAGCATTTGATGATCTCGGAAATTAGAGAAGAGTTCAATCATAATCTGTCCCAGCAGATATATATGAGTGACAAATCATGGAATTTGATAAAAAATACGGTGGAGGATGTAATTGCGTTAATTAATACAAATGCTGAAAAACTAGATGCTGACGCAAAAAGTGTAGAATTGGCCAAGTTGATTTTTAATGAAATTGAGAAAAGAGATGTTGACCTGGTATCGGTGACCCTTTCCGAAGTGAAGTCTGAGATCAGGGACATATTTTAAATGTTGATTATATCGAATGAATTATTTAAAGAGTAAAATTTTTCAAAATGCTTTAAAAAAAGCGGCAGGGATTGCAATCAATCCGGAAAAGATATCTGACCTTATTGGTTCCGTAACAAATAAAATGTCGGATATGGATGAAAATAAAAAACGTGTTTCGGGTTTTATTGCACAAGTTGGGACATTTCTGAGAATGCTTAAAGCATACATAAATGGTGAATACAGACAAATTCCATGGAGATCTTTGTTGATGATCATTGGGTCATTGATCTATTTCATGATGCCGCTGGATTTGATACCGGATTTTATCCCTGTTACCGGATTTGCAGATGATATCGCAATAATTTTCCTGGTGTTTAATAGTATAAATGAAGATATAGAAGCATTCCTGGAGTTTGAGCAATCTTTGAGGAATTAATCAACTGAAGATCCATTGTTCTAATTATTCATGACAAAAACAGCCTTAGTTGCAGGAGGAACCGGATTGGTTGGCGCTCACCTGGTTGACTACCTGATCCAAAGCACTGATTATTCTGAGGTAAAAATACTCATCCGAAAAGGAAGTAAATATCATAATAGTCAGGTTACGCTAATTGAAGTCGATTATGATCAACTTT
>DAOVVI010000232.1 GCA_030637245.1 Cyclobacteriaceae bacterium | reverse complement strand
TGTGCGCTATAATAATCCAATAAACTCTCAGCCTTGTCGAAAAGACCTTCTGCCAACAGTTTTGCTTTTTCTTTCTCGCCCAATCTGAAAAGTAGTTCAGCAGTGCTGATCGATGTATGGTCTAGTTGTATATTTTCTCCTTGGAGTTTTGAGTATAAAAAATTGATAACCTTCCCGGCCTTTTCATATTGATTATTTTCCAATAAATCAAAGGTCAAAGCATTGTAGTTCGCTTTAATATTCTGAAGAATGCGCAATTGATAATCCTCATGGTTGTAATAGACATTTTCATTATCCAGGTCTCGAAACTCTGATTTATCAATTAGATTTGAATACATCGCATCTGAATTGACAGCTCCCTGCTCATCCAATTTGATTGGTAATAATCTATACACCGGCCCTTCTTGTAAAACATGTTTTTTAAGGTCGAGTGAAATGGAATTTAACGAAGTTAGATTAAAGTAAAGAGGTCTTTCCCAATTGTTATTAGCAATAAGATCCAATACCATTAATGCACTCTTTTCCATAAAATTTCCTTTCCAACTTATATCCCATCTATCCGGAATATTGTTTTGAAATTCCTGTGGTACAATTTCTTTCGACAAAATGAAATTCTTATCGATGTTTAAATAAAATATCTTTGATGGAATTGAATTGTATTTTGTTCCGGCTGACATAGATACCTGTAATGCTTTATTTTCTGACCCGATTAAATCCAAATATCTATGCAAATTGATGGCGCCTTTTACACCTGGATTTTCTACATATGGTAAAATGTCATTTAATCCGCCCTGTTTGTAATGTTTGTTTTGAAGTGAAAATGGTAATGATTCAGATTCATAAACCTTTCTCTTCATCTGGTCGATGTACCACTCTGCATTGAAATAACTCAGTACAATCACCCTGACATCCGTCCGAAAACCCTCTACCTCCTGCACATACCATAAAGGAAATGTATCATTATCTCCACCTGTAAATAAGATCGCATTTGGCGCACAGCTTTCCAGCGTATTCCTGGCATGATCTACCTGCAAAGTCCTTCCGGATCTGTCATGATCATCATACCCTTCATACAACAATAAAAGAGGAACTAAAATAGTCAGGCCACCCAGAACTTTAATTCCACTCATTTTTCTTTTATCCAAAAACTCCATAATTCCTATGACTCCAATCCCACACCAGATCGCAAAAGCCAAATAGGAACCCACATAGATATAATCCCGTTCTCGTGGTTCATTTGGAGTAGCATTGAGATAAAAAACAAGAATTAGCCCAAGAAATAAAAAAAGTGCCATGACCGCCCAGAACCCTTTTCTGTCAATTCTATATTGAAAAATCATTCCAATAATCCCCAGAAGCAACGGCAGCATAAGAAAATTATTTCGCGCCTTATTTTCATCCAGTGACAATGGTAATTGCTTAAACATATTGAGTGGGCTCAACCATTCTGCATGTTGGATGTCACTGGCTCTTCCGGAGAAATTAAACATCAAATACCTCAGGTACATGTGTCCTACCTGGTAATTAAACATAAAGTTTAAATTATCCATAAATTTAGGTTTTTGTCCCTCTTTCAAACCAGTCCACTGTCGGTACGTATCAATATGATTATGCTGATTGCTATACATTCTTGGAAAAATTGTTTTATCAGCTTTATCATATTCATACTCGACTTTATAATCTGATATTTCATATTTATCTTCAGCCAAGATGTAAACCGGACTTCCCTGTTTATAGGATTTTACCTTGCCGGTAAAATGTGGTCCATACAAAAATGGTCTGGTTCCATAAGACTCTCGCTTTAAATAGGAAGCTAACGATACCAGGTTTTCAGGATTGTTTTCATCAATGGATGTATTGGCCTGTGACCGGATTATAATCATGAAATAGGAAGAATATCCAATTAGAAAATACATCAGACCGATTATAGACAGGCCTATGATTTTCTTCTGGTTTTTAATACTCCATTTATACCCAAAAAAACCAGCGACAATCAACAAAACACAAAATATGATGGCGCCGCTGTAAAATGGAAAATTCAACTTATTGACAAAAAAGATATCAAAATACTTCAAGGCGTCAGGCAGACCAAACAAGACCACGTGATTGAGAAACAGTATGCTAATCGCCCCGAAACTCACACCTATCAGGAGATATTTCCATGAGAAATAATGATATTTGAAAACAATTATCAGGGCCAAAGCAGGTAACACAAGCAAACTCATTGGATGCACCCCAACAGATAATCCTAATGAATACAGCATAAAAATCAACCACTTTCCTGCTATTGTCTGATCTTTCACCTGTGTCCATTTTAATATCGCCCAAAAATTAATTGCAATAAACAAGGCGGCCATTGCATACGTTTCTGCCTCAACTGCCGAGTACCAAAAGGAATCGGCAAAGGCAATTGAAAAAGCACCGATTGCACCTGCTAAAATCAATGTGAAATCAGTTGCCTTTGATTTCAATCTCCTTCCCAGCATGACAACAGACCAAAAGGTAAACATAACAGCAAGTGCGCTGCTCATGGCAGACGTCATATTTACCCAAAAGGCTACTTCCATCCTGTTTCCCAAAGACAGTAATGAAAATATCCTTCCAATCATGAGAAAAAGGGGCGCTCCCGGTGCGTGAGGAACTTGCAATTTATATGCGCAGGCAATGAACTCTGAGCAATCCCAAAGACTTGCAGTTTCCTCCAATGTGAGTATATAAATGGTTAGGGAAATGAAAAAAACCACCCAACCACCGATTAAAAAAGGTATTTCCGATTTCCATTTTACCGTGCGGATAGTGCCATGGAAAATTGATATAATGCCTATGACATATCCTGATAATACCAGAATTGGGGCAATCGTCAAGGCCATGAAACCGAGACCATATTCTCCGCTTTCTAATTTCATGGTTAAAAATCCAATGGCAATCAAAGCCAAACTTAGTATGAGAAACAGTTGATTTTTTCTATGGAAAAGCTGCATAAGAATTCAAATTTTGTGAACAACAATGCTATGGAAACCACAATTTCCATTGGTTAAAACCATGTAAAAAAATGTTAACGAAATGTTAAAAAATTACCGCTCAGCGTTTTAAGTTTATATATTTGCTCTATGGGAAGAAAAAACCTGCGACGAGTTATCCTCTTTGGATCCATCGTGATGATGGGCCTTCTGGTCGTACAGGGCTTTTGGTTGAAGCGTGCTTTCGACATTGAGGAAAAGCAATTCAATCATACCGTTCAGGTAGCGCTCAAAAATATTGCAGATTCCATAGTGGCTGAAAACCTTGCTGTAAAACCTTCTGAAACCCATATCAGGCAGCTTTCTTCCAACTTCTATTTTGCAGAACTCAATGTTCCCATTCCTCCGAAATTATTGGATAGTTTGTTGAAAAAAGAACTGGGGATTCGACAGGTAAAAGCAGATTATGAACTGGGAATTTACAAAGCCAATGATGATACCCTGGTGTATGGAAAATATATACCGGCAACCATTCAATGGCAAATTGATCATGCCAATGATCCTGATCCAAATTCAACCTCAGAAAAGAGTAATTTTGCTGTCTATTTTCCGAATAAGTTTTCCGTAATAGCAGGTGAGCTAAAAATCTGGATTTTCTCCACAGTAGTTTTATTGCTCATGATTGCATTTTTCATTTATGCCATTCTCACATTATTAAAAGAAAGACGACTTGCAGAGATCAAGGAAGATTTCATTGACAACCTTACCCATGAATTCAAAACTCCTATCGCAAATATTGAATTGGCTAGCGAAGCATTAAAAGATAATAAAATAGAATCCGCAAAGCAGCATCGCTATTTCAACATTATTCATAATGAAAATCAACGGTTAAAAGCCCAGGTGGAAAGAGTCCTTCAGATGGGGGCCATTGATAAAAATGAACTTAGACTCGACTTAAAAGTGGTCAATATCCATGAACTCATCCAAAGGCTGGCCGAAAGTGTTGGAATGCGGATTACGGGAAAAACAGGTAAGTTAAATGTTGAATTGAATGCTGCCAATGCAGAAATACTCGCCGATGAATTTCATTTGACCAATACAGTTTACAATGTCCTGGATAATGCGGAAAAGTATTCCAAAGATCATCCTGAAATCAGCATTTCTACCCGGAATGAAAAAGAAGGCCTGTTAATCACGATAAAGGATGCAGGGATCGGCATCAAGGAAGATTTTCAGAAATATGTGTTTGATAAATTTTTCCGCGTTCCTACCGGAAATATTCATAATGTAATGGGATTTGGGTTGGGATTAAGCTATGTGAAAACCATCATCGAAGCTCATAAAGGAACGATCACACTCGAAAGTGAATTGAACCGTGGCTCACAATTCGACATTTACCTTCCGTTCAAATAAATGTCATCAAAATATAAACTATTACTTGTCGAAGATGATGAAAACCTTGGTTTTATGCTAAAAGACAACCTGGCAATGTCGGGTTATGATGTGCGACTTTGCCGGGATGGAGCCTTAGGTCTAACGGCGTTCCACAATGAACTATATCATCTTTGCATTTTCGATGTGATGCTGCCGATTAAAGATGGTTTTACCCTAGCAGAAGATGTGAGGAAATACAATCATAAAATTCCAATAGTTTTTCTCACTGCTAAAAATCAAAAGGAAGACCGGATAAAAGGATTTAAACTGGGAGGCGATGACTACATCACCAAGCCATTTAGCC
>DAOVVI010000114.1 GCA_030637245.1 Cyclobacteriaceae bacterium | reverse complement strand
TACAATGCGATGGTAAAATTTCTATTGACAAACTGTAATCTCAGTCAAGAAATATAGATGTTTTTTAACGTAGTTTAGTGTAAGTCAGGGTCATGTATTTTTAGTGATTTTTGGTGAGCATTATTGAGTTTTAACACCAATAGCTGATCATTCTCTTCACGCTAAGAGAAAAATTTAACATCGAATGTCGATTAACGAATAATGAAGTTTGAAGTTTGCATCCCCGCTCTACTGGTACATCTCGCTGAGACCAATTCAGTAGATGCTCATGAGAAAGTTCAATTATTAAATGATCCCTATTATTGTCCGGATTTCACTGGGAAGAGCCTGCTATTGTCCGGAATTCTATTAAAAGTCCAATAAACATTTATGCATTGGATCATTTGATTATTTAATTATTTCAACTGATCCAGTAGAATCACTTATTAATCGAGGTCCCTTAAAGCAAGCGCTGAAATATGACAGGAAAAATAATGTCATATTTCAGGATAATTCCTTCATACTTCAACTCCCAATTGATTGTTCTCTTTAGTACGCCGATATAATTTTGTATGATCATAGATTTCATTTCTATGAAACAAAAGGAAATAAAAATGAGGTTACTTGATAAAAGGCAATATGTGTGGATATCTGAAATTCTAAGAAGAAATAACATGGGCCGTTTTGCAAGTCAATTTAGCAGAGGATCAGTAAAATTTTTTTTATGAATAAGCGAAAGGTAAAAGATAAATTAATTGGGATGCTGGCTAAAAACAGGACCTATATCCAAATTGGATTTGGTATAGTCATTTATATGATAGTCAGTTTTTATCAAATTTCCCTTTGGTGGGTAGTAGGATTTGGCTCTGTAATAGGCATCATCTGGGGGAAAGTTTTTTGCAGATGGATGTGTCCTATTGGAATCATGATGGAATTTATGATGAAAATAAGCCCTGACGATTCCCTGAAAAATATGTATCAATACCATAAAATAGGTTGCCCGATCGCATGGATTTCAGGATTTTTGAACAAGGTGTCTTTTTACAGAATTCGTGTAAATCATGATACGTGTAAAGATTGCGGGCTGTGTGATGACGTCTGCTATATGCCAGCAATTGAAAATCAAAAATTCAGTTTATACAAACCGGGGATGGTAAATCCGGGGGATGATTATAGCTGTTCGAAATGCCTGTTGTGCGTGGCCAAATGTCCTAATGGAAGCTTGAGTTATAAACCCGCAATTCCCTCACTTAAAATGGAAAACAAATTTTAAACATATAAATTTTCGAATTATGAACATGTTACAAACCGCTCTTGAAGAGATCGGAACAAAATCGGAACTGGAAAAAATTATAAATGAAAGTGAAAACGTAATGGTTTGCTGCGGGCGAATGGGCCCAATGTGCATTCCTGTTTACGATGTGATGGAAGAGTTACAGGATGAGCGTGAAAATGTGAAATTTTATACAATGGCTTTTGATAACCCGGAAGCTGAGATTATAAAAAATGCTCCTGAATGCCGTGGATTTATGGGTTTGCCTTTTACAATGTATTATAAAAATGGAAAAGCGGTAAAAGCCACAAGCAGCATTCAGAATTTTGATCAAATTACCGGGATTTTGGATGAGCATTTCAACTAATTTTTCTCAAAAAAAAATAAACAATCAGCCGGTTAATTTCAGTTAGTCCGGCGAGTTGTTTTTGTCAAAATATTTTTTGAAGAATCAAATAATAAAAAAATGGATGATGTATTTGACGTAATGATCATAGGAGGTGGAGCCGCAGGATTAACAGCCGGAATTTATTCATCGAGAGCTAAACTTTCGACACTGATATTGAATGAAGGCGCTGTGGGCGGACAAATGGTACTCACTGATGAAATCGCTAATTATCCAGGTGTAGAAACTACAAGCGGATATAAGGTAGCCAATACGATGAAAAAGCAGGCGAAAGATTTTGGGTGCAAAATAAAGTCTAATGTTAAAATTGTAAAATATGCTTTTGATGAAAATATAAAAGAGGTTGAACTGAAAGATGGTAGGAAATTTCAGGCTAAAACTGTTATTCTGGCTCCGGGAGGTAGTCCAAAAGCATTAAATATTCCCGGAGAAAGCACATTCCTGGGGAAAGGAATTTCTTATTGTGCAACATGTGACGGTGACTTTTTCACCGACAAGGAGATTATCGTTGCCGGCGGAGGCAATTCTGCCCTTGAAGAAGCCGTAGCATTAACCAATTATGCGTCAAAAGTAACAATAGTTCATCAATTCGACCATTTTCAAGCTTTTGAACATGCTATAGAAGAAGCAAAAAATAATCCGAAAATCAACTTCATTATGCGAGCAGAACTTCGCCAATTTATTGGAAATGGGAAGCTTCAGATGATTACGTTGGAGCATCTGTCTTCTGGAAATGTTGAAGACTTAAAGGTTGATGGAGTATTTATTTTTATAGGCTATAAGCCAAATACGGAGAGTTTAAAGAAAATTGTAAATCTCAATGAGAAAAATGAAATAATTACTGACTCCGAAATGAAGACAAATATACCGGGTGTGTTTGCAGCCGGCGACAGTATAGTAAAAAAATACCGGCAGGTTACTACTGCAGTGGCTGATGGAACTATTGCGGCACTTTCTGCTGTTGAATATTTGAGGAATTGATTTTTAAATATTTTGTAGATAAAATAAAATTAAGGAATAAAAAATAATGGCAAAACAGGAAATACAGGTAAAATGGCTGGATAAAATGGCCTTTTCAACAGAAGTTAACGGACATGAAATCATTCTAGATGCAGTACCGGAAGTAGGCGGTGAAGACAGGGGGCCGCGCCCAAAACCATTTATGCTTGTTGCTCTTGGAGGATGCACTGCAATGGATGTAATTTCTATCCTTAAGAAAATGCGTGTTGACATCGAGGATTTAAATGTGAAAGTTGAAGGAGATTTGACAGAGGAACATCCCATGCATTTTCACAAAATTCATGTCATTTATGAGTTTAAAGGGAAAGACCTGCCAATGGACAAGCTTCAAAAGGCGGTTAATCTTTCAGAAGAAAGATATTGCGGTGTAAGTGTTGTGTATAGAAAAGCAATGGAAATGACGTCTGAAATACGTGTGGTTGATGAAGTAATAGCCTAAAGCACAAGCTATTTTACATCATGGTAAAAAAAATGTCATTCCAGAATTATACTGAAATGACATTTTTTTAGGATAATAATTTGTTTAAAATTTAGGTAATGTATAATTGACTCCTGCCTTTACTGGCTTTATACTAAAGCTATAGCTATAATTCTTTGCCGGAATCCTAAACTCCGGATGAGGTCGAGCATTTTGCGACCAGCTATCATCACCACCAACTCCTTGTTGAAGGTGATCTATATTTAAGGTAATAATATCTCTATCAGGCAATTCATTGATGTGTTCGGCCTTTTCAATATCCTCCATTGTATAAGGCCAGGCACTAAAACTCAATGGATTTTCAGCACTTATCACAATGCCATCTCCTGAACTATTTGTCAATTTTGCCCATCGAGTATTCCAGTGATTGTTGCTCTCCTGTGGTCGTACATATTGATAAAAATCCTTTTTTACGGATTTATTGTAAACTCCAACGGCTGAGCCCAGATTCCGGTCCCAATTGGTATTATGTGGTCCGGGACCATACCACTGAAGATTGTCAAAGTCATCATCGATCTGCATTTGCATGCCAACTCGTGGAATGTTGGGTAACCCTCCGCCTGAAGCAAAGTCATAGTTTACCAAGACCTCTCCATTTCCATAAATCGTGTAGGAAGTTGACAAACCTGAATTGACTTTATCAAGACTTGTTTCAACAGATATTTTAACTGCTTTGTTGCTGATCTGAACCAACTTAAGAGATTTCAATGTTCTCACCTTGCCTGCCTCTTTCCAGATGCCCAATCGTCGTTGAGCGCCATTTCCAATATCATTATCGGTGGGAGGTCTCCAGAAGTTAGGTGCCAATGAAGCAGAAATGATTTCTTTGCCATTTAATTTATATGAGGTTAAAAATCCATCAGACTTTGAAACACCAACTTCAAATCCATCTCCTTTTACAATTATCGAATTTTCATTTTCTGATGCATTTACATTTCCAAAACCGGAAATATCAGCTAATGGAGCAGGAGCTACTTTGACAGGTAACTTAAATTGTTCCCAGGCTACGACATGGCCCTTTTTCGACCAGCTATTGTCTTTGCTGGTTTTAAATATCACTTTTAAATAATACTCAGCTCCTGGCTTTAATGTTGGTTTTTCATAAGGAATGTTGACTCTTTCTGTTTCAGTTGGTTTGGTATTCAAAAATTCAATGATGCCATTTTGAACTACCAAGCCATTTTCGGCCAATTCCCAGCTAATATCATAAATTGACAAATCTGTAAAATGATGCCAATTCGTAATTCTAATATCACCTCTTGACAAATTAGCAGCTTTCATCACCACAGGTTGATGTATCTTCTTCACTTCCCAGATTACGGGTTTGGCAGTTTGATCTGCTGCTATTACACCATTGATGCAGAAATTACCGGAGTTTATTTTATCTCCAAAGTCTCCACCATAGGCCCAATATTTCTTGCCATTGTCATCTGTCTGTAAAATACCCTGGTCAGTCCAGTCCCAGATAAAGGCTCCAATCATTCTTTTATTAGCCCGAATGGCATCCCAGAATTTATAGAAGTTGCCAAGAGAATTACCCATGGCGTGGGCGTATTCACACCAAATCACCGGTCTGGTGTCCACAGGATGATTTGCCCAGGCTACCATACTTTCAATGGGAGCATACATGCGACTGATCATATCCACACCGGGAGCATCCAACTCTCCATACATGGATTGTGCACCTTCATAGTGGATATACCTGGTATCATCATAATCTTTTATCCAGGCTCCCATTGCTGCGTGATTTGGTCCGTACCCACTTTCATTGCCCAGGGACCAGAATATCACCGAAGGATGGTTTTTATCCCGTTCTACCATGCGAACTCCCCGGTCCACAAAGGCATTGTGCCACTGAGGGTCATTTGACAACCAGCCTCCAACTCCATGGGTTTCAATGTTTGCTTCATCAATCAGATAAATGCCATATTCGTCACAAAGCTCCAGCCACTTAGGATTGTTGGGGTAATGGGAAGTTCGAACAGCATTAAAGTTGAACTGTTTTAGCAAAAGGATGTCATTTAGCATTTCCTGGTCAGAGATCATTTTACCTCCAGTCTGGCTATGATCATGGCGATTCACTCCATATAAAAGCACAGATTTTCCATTCACCAGCAATTCACCGTCTTTAATCTTCACTTCTCTAAATCCCACCCTATTACTTCTTGATTCAACTATTTTACCAGCATCATCTTTAAGATTTAAAACAAGCGTATAAAGATTTGGAAATTCGGCTGACCACTTTTTAGGCTTTTTCACAGTAGCTTTCATATCTGCAAAACGTACCTTATCCCGTTGCGGCCACGGCCTCCTGATCAATCTATTCGTCTCGACAGACATCACCTCTTCCAGTACAGGTTTCCCCTGGTCGTCGTAAAGTTGCCCTTCAATTGACCAACCTTTTGGTTTCTCTATTCCAAAGCCTTTCACTTTGGTGTGCACTTGCAATTCGGCATCCCGGTGATGCGCATCAAATTTGGTTTTCACAAAAAAGTCATAGATCTGAAATTTTGGCGAAGCGGCGAGGTACACATCCCGATGTATTCCACTCAATCTCCAGTGATCCTGGTCTTCAAGGTAATTTCCATCACTCCAGCGATATACTTTTACCGCCAATGAGTTTTTGCCTTTTTTCAGGTATGGTGAAATATCAAATTCGGCTGGTAGTCTGCTTCCCTGGCTATAGCCTACTTTTTGTCCGTTGATCCATAAATAAAAAGCAGAGGTGACGCCTCCAAAATGCAGAGTGATTTGCATATCATCCCAGTCATTCGGGATTTCAAATTCTGTTCTGTAGCATCCGGTGGGATTGTCGTCTTTTGGTAAAAATGGTGGATTGACAGGGTAAGGATAGACC
>DAOVVI010000093.1 GCA_030637245.1 Cyclobacteriaceae bacterium | reverse complement strand
TATATTGATCGATGGATAAAACCTATTTTGTCTCTCTGTTTAAAATTTAACCTGGGTTTATAAAAAGAAGTGCTATGAAACAATTTACCCAAATTCTGGAATCCCTTAACAATAATCAAAATATAGCCTATTCGTTTATCCGTACATTTCTTGGAATTGTCTTGTTCGTGCGCGGATGGATACTGATTTCTAACCCTGATGCCATCATGGAGTTAGTCAGTGATAATACATATCATATGTGGTTTTCCTATGTTACGATGGGGCATCTTATAGGGGGCTTTTTTGTTGCTATTGGTATTTTTACAAGGTTGGGATCATTAATGCAAATACCGATATTAATTGGAGCGGTGTTCGTTGTGAATGAAAAAAGCCTGATGAGGGAAGATCAATCCCTGGAGCTGGCAGTTTTGGTACTTTTTCTTCTTGGGATATGTTTCATTTTTGGATCAGGGGCTAAATCTTTAGGGAGGCATTTCAACTTTCCAAACCTTTAGAGGTAAAATGAAAAAGTATATAATACATCCGGAAATTTAGGTTTAAAACTGCTTATAGGAATAAAAAAACAATGGAGTTGGAAGAATTCTTAAAGAATAGAATTTTTAAAGATTTATATAATTATCTCTTTTAATTTCGTTACAAGCGCTTAAACAAATTTAGCAATTAATAAAAAATTATGAATAAAAATCCATCCCGACTTTAATGGATCTTTCATGAATATACCGGAACGGTCCGTGGTCAAAGTGCGAACATTTGGGAAGCACTACAACCTGGCTGTTGTGGTAGGGCGTTTATTTTTCAGATATACAAATAGTTCAAAGAAACTGATTGCAACCAGGATAAAATCTAAAATCCATAATATTATCTTCCCATGAATCGGCAGAATTAAATTCCCTGATATCAGCCAAATAAATAAAACAAACCCTCCTATCAAATTAATACTTATTGCCCCTCCTAATCCCAAACCAATAAATTCTTCTTTCCTTTTATATTCAATAAACAGAGCGATTCCTATTCCAAATAGAACTGCGCCTAATAAGTTCGGATAAAATTTTAAGTCAGTTTCGGGTAGCCCAAATAAATCCACAACTGGCTTTGAATATGCCAGTAGAATAATTCCGAGAAGGAGGTTAATTAAAGAATCAATAAGTAGTAATGTCTTTCCTTTTTTCATTTTTCCCCAGATGCTTTAAAACATCAATATAAGAATTCCGTCTGATAAATTTATCAAGCTAACTCTTTTCCTTTAAAGCAAAATGCACATTCTTCTACTCGGCTTAATCAATAATATAGATCACACAAATCCACTACCAAAAAACAATGTAGAACACTGAAATCAGCACCAAAATAACCAAGGCGCCAATATTAAAAATAGTTGATGACCTTGCTCCGATAGAGTCTTCTCCGATATTTACTTCAAAGACATAGTTATCATTCAAGCTGATCCAAATGGCTACGATAATTAAAATTAAAAATGTCAGCATCATCCTGTCCAAAAAAGCCAACTCAGGAAAAACTAACTTAAAAACAACAGAAATTGGAATGGTAAGCAACACTGACCATAGCGCTGCAGTTGAGGTTGTGCGTTTCCAAAAAAGTCCAAGTAAAAAGATACACAAAACCCCTGGTGTCACAAAACCGGTATATTCTTGAATAAAGGAAAATAATTTTCCCATAGAGGCCACGGCCGGAGTTACGATTACAGCCAAAAGCAATGCAATTGCCGTGACCCACCTACCGACCTTTACCAATTCAGTATCTGAGGCGCTTTTACGGATCTGGTTTCTATACACATCCATTGTAAAAATAGTGGCAACGCTATTGCACATGGAATTTAAGGAAGAAATGATAGCAGCAATCAGGGCGGCTATAACAAGGCCTGAATATCCTACCGGTAATAATTCCCTTATCAATACCGGAAATGCTTCATCCCGGGATTGAATTAAATCAGTATATAAATTACTGGCTATAACACCTGGAAGAACGATAATTATGGCAACAACTATGGAAAGAAAAGAGGCAAAAAGCAATCCTTTTTGAGCTTCGTTGATATTTTTTGCTGCTAAAGCTCGCTGAATAATGTACTGATTACAACCCCAATAACTTAATGCTGCAATCCAAAGGCCTCCAAAAAATACGCCTGTCCATGGCAATTCTTCATGATCCATTGGTAAAACCGTATGGAACTTATCATTTTGCAAATCCAATAATTGATTAAAACCTTCAATAATTCCATGACTCCCATTATTTTCAGCTATTTGAGAAAGGCCTAGCCAGACAACCGCCAATCCTCCTAAAACCAAAACACCAACCTGCACAAAATCCGTCCAGGCCACGGCTGACAAACCACCATAAATGGTATAAACTGCAGAAATGGCTGCAAGGGCAATAACACTATATAAAATTGGTATGCCCAGTACGGCATTAAGTGTGATAGCCCCCAGCGACATCACAGAAGTAAGATTCACAAAAATGTAAACCAAAATCCAGAATACACTCATGGTGGTGCTCACCCGCTTATCATAACGTTTCTCCAGAAACTCCGGCATGCTGTAAATTTTTCTATACAGAAATCTTGGCAGGAAATACTTTCCAACGATCAAGATGGTAATGGACGCCCCAATTAATGAATAGGATATCACCGCAATTCCACTTTCAAATGCAGTTCCATTCATACCGATTATTTGCTCGGTAGAAATATTGGAAGCAATGAGCGATGCGCCAATGATCCACCATGGAAGAGAACGTCCAGCTAAAAAATAATCCTCAGCATTTCGTTTATGATCTTTTGGTTTTCGAGATACCCAAAGTGCCAGTCCGATAACAAGTATAAAATAAGAACCAAAAACGAGGTAATCCAATAACTGTAAAGACTTCATAATTACTTGTCTGAATTATATTAAAACAGGTTCTACTGTCATTTTGGTGTAATCAAGGGATATGAATAAAGGCTAAAATTTTCTATTAGAATTATTCTATCAATTCTTTTTAAAAGGTGGCATCACCAGTTTCATATAATAATCAGAGGCTTCCAGTATCCCTCCGCTTTTCTGGTAAAATTCCTTTCCAAGGTTGAACACTCCATCTTTTGTATTTGCCCATTCAGCATCAGGATATGGGTGGTAGGTCCTCATTTTTTCCCAGTTTTTGTAGTTCTGATGTCCATTTGTCTCCATCAAACCCATGCCGCCTAAACCGGGAAATGCTGAAAGTCGTGCCGCTACCACTTTGTTCCATTCCACCAAAATCGGATTTACCGTTAGATCGGCACAAAAACAGGGCACATCTTTCTCATGCGCAACCTGAGCAATTTTCATAGTCATACTCATCGTCTTTGCAATGGATTTTAGCGCAATAGCCCGGTAGCCCATTTCAATCCTCTCCAATGCGTCTTTGTCTGTATGAGCACTTTCATCTGCAGCTAGTCTCATATCAATATCGTGCACATCAATTTCCGCATGCTCTGGGAAAGGTTCTTCAATGACCGCAATTTGGTCAAACGCTCCTATCTGCTTTGCGTGATCCAGGAGCTTTAGGAGCGTATCTTTTTTTTCGTACCTTCCATTGGCATCAAAATAGTATGGCAGCTTGCCGTCTTTGGTATAATTTGTTCGTTTATCCCCAATAGCCTTGTGAATGGCCGATAACCTGGCCTTGTCTTTCTCCAGCATTTCTTGCTGCGTGCCAGGTTGGCCGATTTTTATTTTCATGAAAAAATAGCCGTTATCCACTGCCTCAGTAATTTCACTGATGGGTATGCTATAAGCCATCAGTGGGATACTGGCCACCTTATCATGTTTATTTGAAAGTGCGGGCAGATAAGCTTCTGGTATAAGCTGATCAAAATTATCGTAACCGTTTTCTCTTGCGTAGAGCATCCAGGCAGCATTATCAAGGCCAACGAGTGCATTGAGTGCAAAGGTTACTCTCAGATCAGGATTTGAAGTTACTTTTTTTGCGTAAGCGTACACCTCCTCTAAAATAGCTTCCTGTAAATCTATCGGAGTAGTAAATTTCATTCCTTTTACCATCTGCATGGCGCGTTCGGTGATGACATACATCAATGCATTACCTGCAGCTTCTGAATTTTTTGCAAAAACTTTTGCATCAGACCATAGCACATTTTGAGTGTCCAGACCCAAACCCTCATTCCCTGCATCAGATTGAAGTAATGATACTGTCTGCCAAATCTCAGACATATATCCACCTTTGAAGCCAAAAGGCCTGATGAGCGGTTCGCGTTCGAAATTGCTATTAATGTGAGCGATTGTTATTTCTTTGTCTTTTTGCCCTTTTGTGGCACAGGATCCAATGATTGGCGCTGCCATTATTCCGCTTGTTACAACTGAAGCAGATTTCACAAATGTTCTCCTGGAGATATGATTAATTGAATTTCTCATGTTTTAGTTCAAAAATTTTCTAGTGTAATCCACATCATGCTTTAACCTTTTTATAGCAATTTTCATCTTTTCTTTTTTAGATAAGGTGCTTTCCTCTTTTGTAATTAAAGGGTATTCCGAATGGTTAGAAATTGGCCCGTTAATCTTCAATTCATGATAAAGTTTAAAATACTTTTCAAAATCAACCATCCCTTCTCCCATCAGTGTATTGTGATTTGTCCAATTCCCTTTATCATTCTTTTCCCAATAAAAGTCCTTCACCACAGTAGTCCTCACAAAATCTTTAATGCATCTGAAATCGTTTTCCCAGGATCTTCCCCCCTCAAAAGTTGCATGCCGTACATCGAATTGACAGCTAATAAAATTAGGGTCGAGCCCTTTCAGCGAAAGCCATAAATCCCATATCGATGCTCCCAACCTGGTGCCGGCATGGTTTTGATACGCACCACAAATATTGTATTTAGCGTTTTTCTCTGCGAGACCTTTTAGCGCATTATGAAAATTTTCAATGTTTTTTCCCATCGAAATTGTGTAATCATAAGTGAAATAACCCATCCGGTAATATTTTACTCCATTATCTGAAAGCGCTTTAAGCAAATCATCCAATCCTTTGGCAGTGTCGTCTGTAATCTTTGTAACTACCATTGGCATGGATATTCCATGCTTTTGAAGTTTTTGTACAACCTTTGGCAAAACAGAACCTGCCTGGTCCGGCTCCACATGTCCTCCCGGTCTTACTGTCAGATCAGCACCATCAAAGTTTGCTTCTTTCAATGTAATTCCCAGTTCCTCAAAATCGAGCCATTGAAGATGTTTGGTAAAATAGCAGATCATAGGCATAGATTTTTTAGGATTCATTTTCGCTCCACTTGCTATTGAATTAATAAATGGCAGGCTAGCTCCAACCAGTCCTGCTTTTTTTATAAAATCACGTCTGTTTTCCATATTATAAAGCCCAGGGTTTTCTGTATTCGTAATGCAGCAGTTCGTTGGCTTTTTTGTTGTTGGTGATCTTTTCATTTTCAGCGTCCCATTCGATCCTGCCACCTACTTCCAAAGCTATATTAGCTAAATGTGCAAATGAAGTAGATCGATGTCCTTCTTCCAGTGGACACCATGGCTCTTCTTTAGATTTCACACAATCCAGAAAGTTCCTGACCAACCTGGCTGAAGAATCTTCTTTAATGGCAAGATCGCCAAACTTGGCATTACCCTCTAGTTGCTCTTCTTTGGGTGCAACTAATTCTTTCCAGGATTGAAATTGACCGGAACGTGCAGGAACCACATTGTATCCGTTTTGGTCCGCAATCAAATTACCTTTGGTCCCATTAAGCTCCACTTCACCTCCCTGAATACGGCCCCCGCCATTGGCTTCATGGATGCTGAATTTAATAATGGTGCCAGAATCAAACTCAAATAGCACTTCCATTGTATCGGGAATGGTCCTGTCGTCATTTACCGCATACTTTCCTCCATGGGCGCTTATAGAAGTTGGAGCCTTTTCCCCAACCATCCACCGGATCACATCCATATAGTGTACTCCCCAGTTGCCCATCTGGCTTGAATATTCTTTCCACCATCTGAAATAGTAGGGCGCCATATTGTATTGATATTCCCGCATAGGTCTTGGTCCTAACCACATATCCCAATTGAAGTCCTTAGGTGGCGCTTCGGGACTTAATCGTCCAATACCATTGGGGTACATATTACTAGTCCTTTGTGCCCTTGCAGTTGTGACTTTACCGATTAAATCATTTTGGACTTCTTTAGCCAGATGCTGATATATGGAAGAACCTCTTCTATTCAGCCCAACAGCACACACCTGACTCGTTCTTTTCTGTGCATTTACTAACGCACGGCCTTCTTTAATAGTAATGGTTAATGGTTTTTCGACATAGACGTCTTTACCCGCCTCCATAGCCTGAATGGCTTGAATAGCGTGCCAATGATCCGGAGTGGCAATACACACGGCATCTATATCTTTCTGTTCCAGTAACTTTCTGAAGTCCTCATACCTTTTGACCTTGCTTCCAAGATCCTCTCCCATTTTAGGCACTTTTCCAGTTTCCAGGTATCTTTTTGCTACTTCTGATCTGTTTCTGGTTTTATAAGGTGCATATACATCAC
>DAOVVI010000325.1 GCA_030637245.1 Cyclobacteriaceae bacterium | reverse complement strand
TAACCCAACTTGCTAAACAGGAGATATAACTATCACATAACCATTATTTTAAAAAATCAATGGTACACTACATATTTTTTCTTATCAGGGATTCTGGATTTTGTACTGGTAGCTTTGTAAATATCCAGAGCTTCCTTGATTGGGTTTGATGGCTTTCTTATACAGATCGTTTTTGTTTCAGTGTTACATAATATTGACTGGATAGTTTGGGTATTCATGATCCTTACAATGTTTTTCCACTCATGGTTAATTTCATTTTTTTTCAACATATATCTGATCGTATTGACTAATTGATAAGCGAGTATGGCCAGATAGAGATGGGATTCTATCCGTTCATCTTTCTGATGATACACAGGTCGTAAAAGCAGGTCATTTTTTAAGCATCTGAATGTAGACTCAACTTCCCTTATCGCGTTGTAAACATCCCAAAGCTGCTTTTCTTCAACTTTTTCCATATTGGTACGAATGAAATACATGCCATGCTTCTTTTCCTTTTCTGTCCCCATTTTTGTTTTCTCCCAGATGATCTTTTGGGCTTTGCCGCCTTCAGATATCACCTCTATATTATATCGTCCGCTTACCAGGCGATGTTTTTGTCTCATGCGTCCGATTCGTTCCCAAACCTTCCCGATCTGTTTGGTAGTCCTCTTTTTGCTTAACCCGTTTGATAATCCTAAAAGTTCTTCTTCAAAGCGATTTGCCAGTTTATCAGTCATGGATTGTTCTTTCACTCTTTTTTGTTCGCTCTGCACACACATCCATGCGTCGGAATATCCTTCCGGGGTGAACACCTGCAAGTCAATGGCTCCGCCTCTTTTGTCCTGGATTTTGAGTAGGCTTGTTTCCTTGTCAAGCTGATAATCTTTGAGCTGTTTGCGGGACACACATACGTATTTGAGCTGCTCTTTGGAAAGGTATTCCAGGTTTTCTTCCGAGGCAAAACCAGCATCCATTACTACTACTTTGTCTGTAATAGTATCGCTGTGGACTTTCAGATCAGCAATCATATCTTTGAGTGTATTTACATCTGCTGCATTGCCTTCATAAATCCTGGAATAACGAATAAAACCCTGGGCATTGATGACTCCGGTAAATACCACTTGCTTGCAGTCATTGCGTTTTTCCTTACTCTTGCCATGCTTGGCTATCTTGCTGTGTACTTTCCTGCCTTCAAAGTAAGTATTGGATAAATCGTAAATCACTAATGAATCTCTGATATTAAAAAGGTCGGTAAACCTGCCATACAAAAATTTGTCAATTGCTGTTTTATTTTTATACAACTTGTCGGCAATTTTGTACAGGCTATAATGAGAAATTTGCTCCTGTTCATGCCCATAAAATCGTTGAAGTTCGCTACTGTTCCGTAGAAAGTCAGTAGTCTTGTATTCTGAGGCTGTAAAAAGTGCCCTTCCGATGATGCTGATATGTGCTAATTCTATATCCTTCTTGTCGAAATTCAGGGATTCAAGGCGGGAGCCTAGGTTGAGTTTTTCCATGACTTGAGCACAAAGATGTTCTCCTCCAAATGTTCTTGAGTCCTCTATCTCTAGTGAAGATATGTCTATATTTTCCATTTGGGTATCCTCCTTCTTTGGAGGAATAGAAATGGATTTGCCCATTGGAAGGTCCTTGTACTTGATCTTAAATTTTTCGTAATACCGGTCTGCCAGTTCATGGATTTCTTTTGGGTAATCTTTGGCAAATATGAGTGACTGCCCAAAAATCCTGGCCTGTAGCGTGTCCAGCAGCATCTTTCTGTTCTGATGATCAGCCAGTAGTGGTTCGCTTCCCAGGTAGAGGATGGATTGTTGTTTTACTTTGCCTTCAATTCTGGAGGCCTGGACTAGCTGATATTGGAAGAAGGTCTTTCCATTCTTTGCATTTTTCTTTTTTACCTGTCTTATAAACATGCATGCAAGGTAATAAAATCTTTACGTAAAAGCAAATACCATACATCACTACAATCAGTTTTCAATACCCTAAATCATCGATTAGAGAGAATAAACACATATTTGGATTGGAAAATAATTTAAAAAAACTTGTTTCAGGTGGTCTTCTTAACAAGTCGGGTTAAGAAAAAGCTGAATGCCCAAACAAACAAACTGCTTTCCAGGTTTGAACAAAAATATTGAATAGCTTACTTCGCAATTAAACCAACATCTGAAGTAAATTTAGTGCAGCAAGACTAGTGGTAATAAGGACTCTATTAAAGATTCCTTTAAACTCTGATTTATTCATATCTTTGCGTAATGAAATTGATTCAACATCATATAGAGGAGATCAAAGAGCTATGTAAGAAATATCATGTTGCTGAGCTATATGTTTTTGGTTCAGTCCTAACCAGTAATTTCAAAACAGATAGTGATATTGATTTTTTGGTTCGATTTGCAGGCGTAGAGCCTTTCAACTACTTTGATAATTACATGGATTTCAAAGAGGGTCTTGAAAACCTGTTTTCTAGAAGGATTGACCTGCTTGAAGTACAAACCGTAAAAAATCCGATATTAAAGCGTTCAATTGACAGAAATAAAATAATACTATATGGACGAAAAGATTCAAAAATGGCTGTATGATATTAGAAATGCTATTGATGAGATAGAAGGGTATTTCGAAGAATTTCCGTTGGATTTTAATCTTTACAAATCAAATACAATATTAAAAAGGGCTGTCGAGCGTGATCTGGAGATCATAGGTGAAGCAGTTAATAGAATTCTTAAGCAGGATGAAAATTTTCCTATCGGAAATGCAAAGCGGATAGTTAGCTTGAGAAATCAGATTATCCATGCATATGATAACATCTCCGATGAAAATATCTGGGCAATAATTTCAAAGCATATCCCAGAATTAAAAAGCGAAATATCAAAACTGATAAAAAGTGAAAAGTAAGGCATGAATTACAATAGCCAAGTGAAAAGAAGTCGCGGATATCTGGACTGTTATACTATGGATTATTAATTCTATTCACACAACACCAATCCAATTTACTCAATCCGAAATAATTCCAAAGCGTTTTTATAAAGTAATCTTTCGGCTATTTGCTTGGCTTCCGCTTCGGTAAGATACCCGGTTTTCACTTTTTCAATTAACACTTTGGAAACAACCATTCTTGCCATCAATGAATGTCCCAATATATTTTCAACATTATGGTAATCACCTCCAAAGGCCATGATTTTATTGGATGGAACAGTTTCAAGCCATTCGTGTAGATATCGCTCGCTGTAAGATGGTGAAATGATATACAGCCAACTCATATCGAGGAACACATTCCGGAAGTTTTTGGCCAAAGCGGAAAGCTCTCCGCCATAAGGATAGCTGCCATGGAAAATGCTAAACCGAACATCCCTGTATTCTAAAAACAAATTAGTCAGGAGTGCAGGATTGGAATTTGAAATATAATTGCCGTCACCTGCCTGAAGTCCTGTATGAATTTGCATGGGAATATCATGCTTTCTCGCCAAGCCAATGATCCGGTGCATCATGTAATCCTGTAATGATTTTACCTGGTCAAAATCAAATGATTTGTCCGATGGCTCATTCATGATTTGGCTGAATACTTGATCTGCTTTTTCCTTTGGTACATTCTCATAATTCAATGGCCGGTGATACGCCAATGCAGACTTTACTCCAACTATACCTCTGTCCATCGCTTGCTGAAATGCCTTTTCAAGGGAGGTGACAAAGGAATCTAACGTTGCAATCTCTGTGTCATAATCCTCACCGATCGAAAGCAGGTCTTCCTTTGAATGAATTCGTATAAACCGGTCGAACTTTTCAACATATCGAAACATATCATCTTCCAT
>DAOVVI010000444.1 GCA_030637245.1 Cyclobacteriaceae bacterium | reverse complement strand
CGATGACCTTCAAACCGTGGTTTCGCATTTTTCACCAACTCCCATTCACTCCACCCTTCCCCCTTCAATGCGTTGTTCCTTTTGTCATTCATATGATAATTTGGAAAATAGTAGCAGGCGACGGTGATATCTGGATCATCAACAAGTTCTTTTGTTTTTAATTGTTGATTATCTCTTTGGCGATTACAGCTTGCGTGAACTACTAAAATTATCAGCAAAAAAAGGATGGAAATAAAACCAGAGAAGTACTTCTCTATAAAATAATTCATAGTGAGACCTTTTTTGAAAATTACAAAAGCGACTTGATAAATGTATCTCTTCCGTTGTGATCTTCAAATATTTCTAACGATTAATAATAACTTTCAATCCATTAAAAGTTTGCGTTAAAAAAAATTACATCTCGTTTTAGGGTCACATTTTAATCCTTATCACATAAGAGGACGAGATGGTATAATAAGATATCCTGTTAACCAACCAAAAAAGCGCCGGTATTCCGTGCATTCCATTCAATTAGTTTCCCTCCTTTAGTAGAACTAAATAGCTGATAATAATTGTTTTAATAGTGATGATTCTTCACTTAAAAATAATATCAATAAAATGGATAAATTATTTAGAAAAGATGCTTTTAACTATCATGCGCTTGGACGCCCCGGAAAACTCGAAGTAATACCCACAAAACCCTATTCCACTCAGAGAGACCTGTCATTGGCCTACACGCCAGGCGTGGCAGATCCCTGCCTGGCTATTGATAAAAATCCGGATGACGCTTATAAATATACCATGAAAGGAAACCTGGTTGCAGTCATTTCCAACGGAACAGCTGTGTTGGGCTTAGGCAATATTGGCCCTTTGGCAGGCAAGCCGGTCATGGAAGGGAAAGGTTTTTTATTCAAGATTTTTGCTGATATCGATGTGTTTGATATAGAAGTGGACGCTACTGATCCGGAACACTTTATAAATACAGTAAAAGCCATTGCTCCAACCTTCGGAGGTATCAATTTAGAAGACATCAAAGCGCCAGAATGTTTTGAAATTGAGGACAGACTCAAAGCTGAATTGGATATTCCGATCATGCACGACGATCAGCATGGAACAGCAATAATTACTGCTGCCGGATTGCTAAATGCGCTAGAGATCGTCGGAAAGAAAATCGATAAAATCAAAATGGTGGTAAATGGCGCCGGTGCGTCTGCCATTTCCTGTACAAAACTTTATCTCAAACTCGGTGTGAAACCGGAAAACGTAATCATGCTGGATAGTAAAGGCGTATTGAACCGTGAACGAACAGATCTGAATGAGGCTAAAAAACAGTTTATTACTGATAAGAAAATATATAAATTATCAGAAGCTATAAAACGAGCAGATGTTTTTCTTGGCCTGTCTGTAGCAGGAGTTTTAAAGGAAGATATGCTAAAATCCATGGCTAAGAATCCAATCGTATTTGCACTTGCCAATCCAAACCCTGAGATTGCTTACGATAAAGCAAAAAGCGTTCGTGATGATGTAGTAATGGCCACTGGACGTTCAGACTTTCCCAACCAAATCAACAATGTCCTGGGATTTCCATTTATCTTCAGAGGGGCAATGGACGTGCGTGCGACAGCCATAAATGAAGAAATGAAAATCGCTGCTTCAAAAGCCTTGGCAAAATTGGCTAAGGAACCAGTCCCTGAAGAAGTGAATATTGCCTTCCATGTGCAAAACCTGAAATTTGGAAGGGATTATTTCATTCCAAAACCAACTGATCCACGACTTATAGAAAGAGTAGCTCCTGCAGTGGCCAAAGCAGCCATGGAAACCGGAATTGCAAAAAGACCCATAACAAATTGGAATACCTATGTCGAGGAATTGAGAAAGCGTCTTGGGCTGACAAACCCATTAAAAGGACATATGACCGTTGCCTGTAAACAAAATCCCAAGCGGATTGTGTTGGCTGATGCAGAACACTATCATGTATTGAAAGCCGCAGAAATCGTTCTAAATGAAGGACTTGCTGAGTTGATCCTTCTGGGAAATGAAAAAACAATCAATCGGGTTATTGCTGAAAACGAGCTGGAACTCAACAGCGTGATGATCATTGATCCAAGATCGAAAAAAGAACGTAACCGTATAAAAGAATTTTCACGGATATTGTTTGACAAACGTCAAAGAAAAGGCATGACAATAGACAAGGCACAGGATACTATGATTCATAAAAACTACTTTGGGCCAATGCTGGTTGAAACTGAAGAAGCTGACGCGGTCTTATCAGGATATACCTATAACTATCCGGATACCATCCGGCCTGCACTTCAAATTATTGGCCGCAAGCCAAATACCAGGATAGTTAGTGGTATGTACATTGTAATTACAAAGGAAGGGCCATTATTCTTAAGTGACTGCACGGTGAATTTAAATCCGGATAAAACAACATTGGTCGAAATAGTGTTGCAGACTGCTGAAGCTATTCGTAGGTTTAACATCGAACCCAACATCGCTCTTCTTTCCTATTCCAATTTCGGTTCTGTTCGTGGAGATTTATCAATTAAGTTGCAAGAAGTCGTGCAACACTTGCATGAAGAATATCCGGATTTAAATGTAGATGGAGAAATACAAGCCAACGTGGCGTTGGATCCTGAATTCATGAAGGAGACATATCCATTTTCAAAATTGATTGAAAAGAATGTAAATACGCTGATTTTCCCGGATTTAACTTCAGCAAATATTGGTTACAAACTATTAAATAAAGCAGCTAAGTTTGATATAATTGGTCCGGTGCTAAATGGCATGAATAAGCCGGTTCACATTTTGCAAATGGGCAGCAGCGTCAATGAAATTGTCAATATGATTATGATTGCCGTGTTGGATGCACAACAGAGGTAATAAAGATTTTTAAAATGCTTTAGTTCCATTGCAATTTTTTCTTCGATGTTGATTGAGGTGAATTGGTGTCAATTGGCATTGTCTTAGCACACTAGACACCTG
>DAOVVI010000223.1 GCA_030637245.1 Cyclobacteriaceae bacterium | reverse complement strand
GGAGATTGGGAAAGATCGGCGATAAAGCAGGTTGCTTCAGGTCGATTTGGTGTTACCAGTAATTACCTTACCAATGCTGCAGAGCTTCAGATAAAAATGGCCCAGGGAGCAAAACCCGGCGAAGGCGGTCAATTACCTGGGCATAAAGTGGACGATTGGATCGGCAGAGTAAGGAATTCGACTCCCGGCGTGGGGCTCATTTCTCCTCCCCCTCATCATGATATTTATTCAATTGAAGACCTCGCCCAACTTATTCACGATTTGAAAAATGCAAACAGAGAGGCAAGGATCAATGTAAAGCTGGTTTCTGAGGCTGGAGTTGGTACGATTGCTGCCGGGGTATCAAAAGCCAAAGCTGATGTAGTCTTGATTTCCGGTTATGATGGAGGCACAGGCGCTTCGCCAATCAGCTCTATAAAACATGCAGGTTTACCATGGGAGCTTGGTGTAGCAGAAACACATCAGACTCTGGTTAAAAATAAATTACGAGATCGAATTGTTGTTCAAACTGACGGCCAGATTAAAACAGGAAGAGACATCGCTATTGCAGCGCTTTTAGGTGCTGAAGAATGGGGCGTAGCCACTGCAGCGCTTGTAACTGAAGGTTGTATCATGATGCGTAAGTGTCATTTGAATACCTGTCCTGTTGGAATTGCAACGCAAAATAAAGAATTGAGAAAACTGTTTTCAGGGAAACCTGAACATGTCATAAATCTTTTCATGTTCCTCGCAGAAGATTTGAGAGAGATCATGGCAGAACTTGGATTCAGTACTGTTGACGAAATGATCGGTCAGGCTGATGTGCTGAAAATGAGATCAGACATTGATCATTGGAAAACAAAGACGTTAGATCTTAGTCCTGTTTGTTTCAAGGAGCCGGCAGATGAAACTATAGGCATCTATTGCAGTATTGATCAGGATCACGAGCTGGAACTTGCCCTTGACTGGAAAATACTCGAAACTGCAAAACCGGCATTGGAAGATGCAACTCCCGTAAAAGCAGAGTTTGATATTATAAATATCAACAGATCTGTCGGAGCTATTCTTTCCAATGAAATTTCAAAGGTTTATGGAAGCAAAGGTTTGCCAGAAGGCACAATTTATGTTAAATTGAGAGGATCGGCAGGGCAGAGTTTTGGCGCTTTTGGTGCTAAAGGAATAAGATTTGAATTAGAAGGTGAAGCGAACGATTATTTTGGAAAAGGATTGTCGGGAGCTCAGCTAATTGTGTACCCGGACAGGACAGCAAACTTTACTCCTGAAGAACATATCATTATTGGTAATGTGGCTTTTTATGGAGCCACCTCAGGAGAAGCTTATATCAGAGGCCAGACAGGCGAACGATTCTGTGTGAGAAATTCCGGAGCCAAAGCAGTTGTTGAAGGCGTTGGAGATCATGGGTGTGAGTACATGACTGGAGGAATAGCAGTAATTCTCGGTGAAACAGGCCGAAATTTTGCAGCAGGAATGAGTGGTGGAATTGCTTATGTGTATGATAAAGAGGATAATTTTAATGATTATTGTAATAAAGAGCTTATTGATTTTGATGAGATGGAATATGAAGATATTGCAACACTCAATGAACTCATAGAAAAACATTATAAATACACAAATAGTACTGTTGCGAAAGCAATTCTTGATGATTGGAAAAATGCACTGTCAAATTTTGTGAAAGTAATGCCAAGGGATTATAAGCGTGTGTTGTTGGCAAAAAAAGAAAAATTGGAAGAAGCTGTTTAACCTGAATATTTTGGGGACAATCATGGATTCTTATTATAAATAGTAGAATTAAAATATATCAATGGGAAAACCGACAGGATTTTTAGAGTTTGACAGGGAGTTGCCAGGTAAGAGGGATCCCAAAACAAGGATTGATGACTATAAAGAGTTGTTTCTTGATTTTGAGGATAAAAAGACCAATCAACAGGCAGCAAGATGTATGGATTGTGGAGTTCCTTTTTGTCATACAGGCTGCCCATTAGGAAATATTATTCCTGAGTTTAACGATGCCGTTTATAATGAAGATTGGAAATTGGCCGTCGATATTTTGCAGAGCACAAACAACTTCCCTGAATTTACAGGAAGAATTTGCCCTGCTCCATGTGAATCGGCTTGTGTTTTGGGCATTAACAAACCACCGGTTGCAATCGAACACATTGAGAAAATGATCATTGAAAAGGCTTTTAGTCTTGGTTTAGTGAAGCCAAATATTCCGAGGTATAGAAGTGGCAAAAAAGTAGCAATAGTTGGGTCCGGTCCATCGGGTCTTGCAGCAGCAGCACAGCTGAATAAAGCCGGCCACACTATTATTGTATTTGAAAGATCGGATAGAATTGGCGGTTTGTTGCGATATGGGATCCCTGATTTCAAATTAGAAAAGCAATTTATTGACAGAAGATTAGATATAATGAAGGCAGAAGGTATAACCTTCAAAAGGAATGTGAATATAGGAGTTGATCTTCCTTTTTACACCCTGATCCATGAAGTGGATGCAGTTGTGCTTTGCGGAGGATCAACCAAACCCAGAGATTTGAAAATCAGGGGACGAAAATTAAACGGCGTACATTATGCCATGGAATTTCTGACTCAACAAAACAAAAGAGTTGCCGGAGATACTATACCAGAAGATATTTCTATTTCTGCCAAAGGGAAACATGTGTTAGTCATTGGCGGTGGAGATACCGGATCTGACTGTGTTGGAACATCGAAAAGGCACATGGCAAAGTCTGTTACGCAGATAGAATTGCTTGCCAAACCTCCTTTTGAGCGGTCTGAAAAAGATCCATGGCCAAAATTTCCCATGATCTTAAGAACTTCTACCTCTCATGAAGAAGGAGTAGATCGGCAATGGTCTATCTTGACAAAAGAATTTATAGGAGATGAAAATGGTAATGTAAAATCTTTGCGTATAGTTGATATTAAATGGGATATCGGGTATTCCGGAAAGCCTGAATTTAAAGAAATAAAAGGTACGGAAAGAGACCTCCCATGTGATTTGGCACTATTGGCTATTGGATTTGTTCATGGAGAAACTGATATAATAAGAGAAAAAACAGACATAGAGCTTGATGCCAGAGGTAATATTAGCACCAACAATTACCGGACGAATATCGAAAATGTATTTGCCGCCGGCGATATGCGGAGAGGCCAATCCCTGGTCGTCTGGGCAATTACCGAAGGAAGAGAAGCAGCCAGGGAGGTTGATAAATATTTAATGAAAGAAGAAAGCTTATTAGAAGCCAGAGACGAATCTCAAATGAATGTTTATCATTAATAATCCGTAGAATAAAAAAGGTCCCTGAAAAGAGCCGACTCATACAGTTCTTGTGGGGCAAAAAGCATCAAAAATCCATGAAACCACCGGAGGCAAATTCATGGATAATTAATGCTGTTGGTATGGCAGGCAAGCTGAAGCCCTCCGAACGAATCGGTTGGCTGTCTGCAAGGTTCTCACAAACAGCTACCCGACTCTTCACTACGTTCAGAGTGACGGCGGCTTGCTGGTTTACAACTTCTCAAGCTCTTCTCGCACAAAAGCAACCAACTCACTAATGTACTCCCTGCTGAAATTAAATTCGATATTTGCAGCTTTGTAGATTTCAGGAATCGATTTTGTATAGCCCAATTTTAAAGCAGCCAAATATCCATCCAATCCTTTTTTTGGATTTTCTTTGAATCTCTTCCAAACAGCAATAGCGCCAAGCTGGGCAAAACCGTATTCGATATAATAAAATGGCACTTCGAAAAGATGAAGCTGTTTTTGCCAAACATAATCCTTGAATTTTTCCAAACCGGTCCAATCTGTCACGGAATCTGAAAAAGCACTTAAAATCTCATTCCACTTTACTTTTCTTTCTTTGATACTGTGTCCGGGATTTTCATAGATCCAATGCTGAAATTTGTCGATGATCGCCACCCATGGTAGTGTTTCTATAATTTGCTCGAGATGCGCTCTTTTTGCTCTTTTCAAATCTTCTTCACTTTCAAAGAAAATATCCCAATGATCCATGCTTATCAATTCCATAGACATACTGGCCAATTCCGCAACTTCAGAAGGCGTATGCTTGAAATCTGTCAATTCAAGATCTTTTGTTAAAACTGAATGTACGGCATGACCGCCTTCGTGAAGAATCGTAACCATATCGCGAAGCGTGCTGGTGGCATTCATGAAAATAAACGGAATTCCGATTTCTGACAGTGGATAGTTATATCCTCCAGGAGCCTTTCCAACCCTTGATTCAAGATCCAAATGCTTGATGTCTTTCATGGTTTTTATGCACTTTCCAAGGAATGGATCTAGCCTGTTGAAGCATTCAATAGTTTTTTCAATAAGATCGGAAGTGTCCTTGAATGGAACCAATGGCGGCTTGCTAGTTGGATCAACAGCCTTATCCCATGGCTTTAGCTCGGATATTCTTAATTTTTCTTTTCTTTCTTTAGCAAGCTGATTTAATATCGGAACGATTTCCTTTTGAGCTGACTCATGAAAATCAAAACAATCCCGTGGGGTATAATCAAATCTGCCCATTGCCGTAAACATGTAATCTCTGAAATTTTCAAAGTCAGCATTTTGAGCAACCTGGTGCCTTAAAGAAATTAGTTTGTTATACAACTCATCAAGGGTGTCTTTATCCTGATATCGCCTTTCTGATATACTCATATAGGCATTTTCACGCTTTGACCTGTCCGTAGATTCAAGGATGGTTGCTGCCTGTTGCAGGGTCATTTCTTTTCCATCAATATTCACCGTCATTGCACCGGAAATGGC
>DAOVVI010000130.1 GCA_030637245.1 Cyclobacteriaceae bacterium | reverse complement strand
TATCATGGATTGAAATTCTGGGAAACATTTGGAGAAGGAAATCCTCTGGGAATGCCGAATATAGCATTCATCATTAGAGCAAGAGTAGAAGGCCTGAGAGACTATGGCCCATGTATGAGCCCGTTTAATGCTTTCCTTTTTCTACAGGGATTGGAGACACTTTCATTACGATTGGAGCGAACTGTTTCCAATGCGTTGACATTGGCAGAATGGCTCGAGGCTCATGATCTGGTTGAGAGTGTAAATTATCCGGGATTGAAATCAAGTAAATATCATGAATTGGCAAGCAAATATCTTGAACGAGGATATGGTGGCGTGTTGAGCTTTGTTCTAAAAGGAGGTAGAGAAAAGGCATCCGAATTTGTGGATTCGCTGCAACTCATCAGCCACCTTGCCAATGTAGGAGATGCAAAAACGCTTATTATTCATCCTGCATCTACTACTCATCAGCAGTTAAATGATGAAGAGCAACTCGCTTCCGGTGTACTGCCATCGCAATTGAGGATATCCGTTGGAATAGAGCATATTGATGATATAAAGAATGATCTCACACAGGCTTTTGAAAAGGTATTTCAACCTGATGTGGTGACAGTTTAAAAGTAAATTGCTGTTAGTTGTTTGTTGTCAGATTTTTGATCTTTCAACAAACTGCTAACAGCTAATAATTACATAATGGTAACAAATAAAGTATTTAACCATAAACAAAAATTTTTATTGGAGTCCGGGGAGTCTTTACCTGAGCTTCAGTTGTTTTATACCACTTACGGAAAACTTAATGCAGATAAAAGCAATGTGATATGGATTTGTCATGCTTTTTCAGGCAATTCGGACTTCACTGAATGGTGGAGTGGGTTGTTTGGTGAAGGGAAATTATATGATCCGAAAAAGTATTTTGTGGTATGTGTGAATATGCTGGGAGGTTGCTATGGATCTACCGGGCCGTTATCTGAAAATCCGGAGACCGGTAAACCATTTTATCACGAATTTCCGGTGCTTACAAACAAAGACCTTGTTAGGAGTTATGAACTCGTTCGTGAACACCTGAATATTGATCATATCCATACTGTTATTGGTTGCTCGATGGGTGGCCAACAAGCTATAGAATGGGCTGTTAAAGTGCCGGATTTGTTTGACCATTTAGTAGCGATCGGTGCAAATGCCAAACATTCTCCATGGGCCATCGCATTTAATGAAACCCAACGGATGGCTATAGCCGCTGATCAAACATGGCAGGAGAGTCATGATGAAGCAGGCATGGAAGGCATGAAAGCTGCGAGAGCTGTTGGATTACTTTCATACAGAAATTATGTTTGTTATGAAACTAAACAACATGAAAGTTCAGATGCTGTTTATGATAATTTTAAAGCTTCTTCCTACCAAAACTATCAGGGAGAAAAGATGAAAAAGAGATTCAACGCATTCTCCTACTGGATCATCTCTAAAGCTATGGATTCTCAAAACATAGGAAGAGACAGAGGAGGCTTGGTAAAGGCATTAAAAAAAATAAAAGCGAAAAGTCTGTTCCTGGGTATTGACAATGACATCCTGTTTCCTACTGTCGAACAAAAATTTTTAACCGGGCATGTTGAAGGGGCAGTTTATGATGAAATTGATTCGTATTATGGTCACGACGGTTTTTTATTAGAATTTGATAAGTTGACAAAAGCTATCAATAGTTTTTATTCCAATGCCTTAACGCGGAAAAAGTCGGCTTAATAACATGTATTTGATTTTTGGTTAAAAGCTAAAATAACACAATCCATTATTTTTTGGAAAATGCTATCTTTGCAGCCCTTTGGCATTATTTCTAAAGGTTGTAACTATTCTTAAAACTATCATGGCTACTTTACACGATACCATTCAAAACCTATATGAGGAGAAACATTTCCAAACTTACCGACGATTTCCATTGACTCTGATAAAGGGAAAGGGAACAAAAGTATATGATACGGAAGGAAAAGAGTATCTGGATGCTTTGGCCGGTATTGCTGTCAACAATGTCGGGCACTGCCATCCAAAAGTAGTTAAAGCCATTCAAGATCAGGCAGAAAGTCTGATCCATATTTCAAATCTTTACCATAATATTCCTCAAAGTACACTTGCAAAACTAATAACTGAGGTTTCGGGATTTGATAGGGTATTTTTTTGCAATTCGGGTCTTGAAGCCAATGAAGGTGCTATAAAGATAGCCAGAAAGCTAAGTGAACAGAAAAGTAAAAACGGGCCAATCATTTATTTTTCCGGGTGTTTCCATGGAAGATCTATTACTTCGATCGCTATGGGAAAAGAAGCATTTCAAAAGGGGTTTGGCCCTTTGCCGAAAGGATTCAAACAATTACCATACAATGATATTGAAGCGCTTGATAAAATTGAGAATGATACTAAAGCAATATTTGTTGAGTGTATCCAGGGAGAAGGTGGTATTAATATTGGAAACAAAGATTTCCTCAGAAGAATAGGTGAAATCTGTAAGGAAAAGGACATTATTCTGGTTGTAGATGAAATTCAGACAGGGATGGGACGTACGGGAAAAATGTTTGCTTATGAACATTTTAATCTGGACCCGGATATCATCACCTTGGCAAAAGGCTTAGGATCGGGGGTGCCAATAGGAGCGATTTTGGCAAAGGGGGATGCTGCAAATATTTTAGTGCCGGGTGACCATGGATCTACTTTTGGTGGAAATCCCTTAGCCTGTGCGGCAGCTTTAGCAAATCTTGAAGTGATCCTTGAAGAAAATTTATTGGAAAATACCCAACAGGTCGGCACATACCTGTTGAATCAAATCACCGATCTGTCGAAAAATTATAAAATCATCAAAGAAGTTCGTGGTGTTGGTCTAATGATAGGAGTTGAATTCGAATCACAATGCAGATCATTAGCTTTGAATCTCATGGAAAAAGGATTGTTGGTGAGTTGTACCGCCTTGTATGTTATCCGTTTGGTTCCGCCGCTAATCTTAACACGCGAAGAAGCTGATCAGATAGTATCCATTTTGAAGGAAGTATTAGACAAAGAGGGCTAAATAAAAAATTGCAAACAAAATGTGAATTGTAACAGTTTTTGTTGCATTTCCCTTGTTTTCATCTAACAGAGGTCATCTTTTTTTGTGAAATCAATAAAATATTTCGAGTTATTTAACTATTTTTACTTGCTTAAAAATAGTTGGGTCGCTCCGGATTGGCATTAATGGCCCATCATCCGTATTGGATATCTTTTAAAGGCAATATTTTTTATTGCATTCGAACTGGAATGCAGAAATCATCTTTACAGGGGGGAGTAAATTAAAAGATTCTATCAAATTGAGAATGAATAACAGAAAAAATAAAGGAATGTATGTTCCTGAAATGGAACATGACTCGTGTGGAATTGGTTTTGTCGCTAATTTGAAAGGTAAGAAATCGCATGAAACTGTGCAGGATGCAGTGACAATGTTGATGAACATGGAGCATCGTGGTGGTTGTGGCTGTGAGCCTGAAACCGGAGATGGTGCCGGGATATTAATTCAAAATCCACATGATTTTTTAAAGGAAGAATGTGCTAATCTTGGTTTTGAATTACCAGATTTTGGGTCTTATGGAGTAGGGATGATTTTCTTCCCCGCTAATGAGGTTGTGAGAGAAGAGTGTAAATACATCCTTAACAAACATATTGGTGAATTAGGATTTGAACTCATCGGTTACAGAAACGTTCCGACAGACAATAGTAGCATTGGAGCAACCGCTAAATCACTGGAGCCAAAAATTGAGCAGGTATTCGTAAAGCATAAAACAATTACTGATCCTCAGGCGCTTGAGCGAAAAATTTATGTGCTTAAAAAATATACCACACACTTTATAGGTCACAATGTTGAAGACAATAACGGGGATTTTTATTTTGTCTCTTTCTCACATAAAACCATGGCCTATAAAGGTCAGCTGAGAACTGATCAATTAGCTTCCTATTTTCCAGATTTAAATGATAAAAGAGTAAAATCTGCTATAGCCCTGGTCCATTCAAGGTTTTCGACAAATACATTCCCAAAATGGAAACTGGCTCAACCCTTCAAATTTATTGCCCACAATGGTGAGATCAACACCATTCGAGGTAATGTAAACTGGATGAGTTCCAAGGAAACCCTGATGGAATCCTGTCATTTTAGCAAAGAAGACATTGCCAGGTTGCTGCCAAGTTGTGATGCTGAGCATTCTGATTCTGCTAACCTCGACAGTATGATCGAAATACTGGGATTGGGAGGCAGGTCGTTGGCTCATGCAATCATGATGGTGATTCCTGAAGCGTGGCAGGAGAATGACCTGATGTCTGATGATAAAAGAGCATTTTATGAATATCATGCATCAATTGTGGAGCCGTGGGATGGACCGGCTTCGATTTGTTTTACAGATGGAAATGTAGTAGGCGCTACACTGGATAGAAATGGCCTAAGGCCATCAAGATATTGTCTGACCTCAGATGATAAATTGGTAATGGCTTCTGAAGCGGGAGCGCTTCCTGTTGATCAGTCAAAAGTAATACTGAAAGGCCGTTTACAGCCTGGCAAAATGTTTATTGCAGACCTTGCCCAAGGCAGGATCATCAGTGATGATGAATTGAAGAAAGATATTTGCAATAGAAATCCATATAGAGAGTGGCTGAACCAAAACCAGATCCCAATTTACAATCTGCCTATCAAGGAAGATTATGAATTTACCTTTGATGGCGATACACTATTGACACGTCAAATTGCCCAGGGATTTACAAGTGAAGATATGAAGGTAATTTTCCAACCGATGGTTGAGAATAAAATCGAACCTATTGGATCTATGGGATCTGATACGCCTTTGGCAATTCTTTCTGATCAAAGTCAGCATCTTTCCAACTACTTCAAACAATTGTTTGCCCAGGTTAGTAATCCTCCGATAGATCCGATAAGGGAAAGATTGGTGATGTCCTTGTTCACGAGTTTTGGAAGCACGAAAAATATACTTGATGAAACGCCAGAGCATTGCAGACAAATTTATATCGATCAGCCTATTTTAAAAAATCGGCAGCTTGAAAAGATCAGAACGCTTGATAGTCCGTTTTTTAAGTCCAAAGTTATTGATATCACTTTTATTGCTAATGGTAAAAAAGATGTACTTGAAAATGCCATTGATCATATCTGCTACAAAGCAGAGAATGCAGCCAGGTATGGGATAAATGTAATTATACTCTCAGACAGAAAAATGAGTAAAGACAGGGCTCCAATCCCTTCTTTACTGGCTACTGGCGCTGTTCACCATCATTTAATCAGGAAAGGACTTAGGGTGAATTGCGGTATCGTGGTTGAAGCCGGTGATATTAGGGAGACTCAGCATTATGCAACTTTAATTGGCTATGGCGCCAGCGCAATAAATCCGTATTTAGCTTTCGAGACACTTTATGATCTAAACCTTAAAAATGTCTTTACGAAAGACATGAGTAATATCGAGATGTTCGACAGTTACATCCAGGCGATCAATTATGGATTATTGAAGATCTTCTCAAAAATGGGAATTTCTACCATACAATCTTACCAGGGTGCTCAGATATTTGAAGCTGTTGGAATCCATCAGAAAGTCATCGACAAATGTTTCTATAGAACAGTATCAAGACTTGGCGGTTTAGGCTTTGACGAAATTGCCAGAGAGGTTTTAATCAGACATAAACTTGCTTTCCCAGGTAAACTGCAAGTGAACCAGAGACTTGAAACAGGAGGAGTTTATCAATGGAAACGAAGAGGTGAATATCACTTATTCAATCCTGAAACAATCCAATTGTTACAGCAGGCAACCCGAAAGGG
>DAOVVI010000199.1 GCA_030637245.1 Cyclobacteriaceae bacterium | reverse complement strand
CACTGATCAAATAATTATTTTGATCATGTCTCAGTGCCCAGGCAAACAAATCCGAATTGTCTTCATATTGATGATTTAATTCATTTCCAAATGAACTGAACTCATTAAACATTAAATAATTCAGATACGTTAAGGAAGGAGATGTATCAAATGATTTCGACAATTTTTTCATAAGCCTGAATTGCTTTCTTAATGGATGAGGAAATCCGGAGGGCAACGAATTAAGTACTGGCTTTAGAATAGGGTTTAATAAATCCAATGTCTTTTTGTTATTCAAATATTTGTAAAATGCCCAATGACGATTATATCCGGCAAACAGCTCGTCTGCGCCAGCTCCGGATAATAAAATTTTCATAGATTTTGAGGCATTTCCACAGATTTCAGAAGTCATTAAATATGATGAATCGCCGATTGGCTGGTCTATTTTTTCAATAAATTCTTCAAATTGATTCAGAAGTGAAATATCAATTTCAATCTCATGGTGTTCACTTGAATATGTCGATGCCGCTAACCTGGAATAATGATAGTCTTTGGTTCCAAAAGACTTGTCAACTTCCGAATTTATAATGGAATAAGTAGGCAGCGTGAGCCCTTCTTTGCAGGCTAGGGCCAAAAGCAGCGTGCTATCCACACCTCCGCTAAGCAATAATCCAAGAGGAACTTGCACATTTAATTGTTGGATGAGGCTGTTTGTGATAAGCTCTTCAATTTTTGCTAAATCAGGAACGGCATTGTTATACTTAATGTGATTTTGAATATAGTGTTCTATGTATCTTTCATTGTTTCCGATGCATAGTACAGAACCACATTCCAGTTCATATATATTTTGGTAAAGTGTTTCCGGCTGTTTCGCATATTTGAATGACAAGTAATGATGGATTTGAGAAGCATTTAATTCCTTTTTCATCAACCCTGTTCCGATGATGGGTTTAATCTCTGATGATGCAATAAAGCAATTATCATCTTCATAATAATAAATTGGCTTTATCCCAAACCGATCTCTGGCAATTAGAATTTCATCTTTTTCGACATCAATAAAAATAAAGGCGAACATCCCCTCTAATTTTTCAATACCACTTTTCCCATTCAAAACCAACCAATGAAACAATACTTCAGTATCAGAATGCGATGAAAAAACAATATTTTTATTCAGTAAATCATTTTTAAGTATATAGAAATTATAAATTTCTCCATTGAATAATAAGGCATATTTTGAGTCAGGAGAAATAAATGGTTGCGATGCGATTTCGGACTGATCTGTTATTTTTAATCGATTGGCAGCTAAAAAGAAGGTTTTTATCTCTGATTCAATTCTGTACGAGGCTGACTCATCAGGCCCTCGATGATGAGTTAAATCAGACATTTTATTGATTAGGCCCGGATCAAGATTTTTGTGTTTATCTATGATTAGATTAATGCCACACATAAATATTTGGCAATAGATTTTCTGTTTGAGATTATTTGGAAAAAATAGGCATTATAACTGAGCAAAAAAAATAATCTCAAATTCAAGGACTTCGCTAGAAAAGTGTTAGTTCAATATCTAAGCTTTTAGCTTATGGATTCAAACTTCAATGAGCCGGAATAGTCAATGATCTTGTTCTGAAAGTTGACTGACGGTTCAAGTTGCAGTTCATTAATCCAACAGATGGTCTCTTTAGTTTTATTATAAAAGTCCATCATAGAAGTGCTTACGAGTAATTGCTTTTCTATAGCTACGGTTTCTTCATTTGAAGTTTCCTTGTAAATGTATCTCAATACATCATCTCGGGTAATTGTTTTTGTCATAGGCTAAGCTGTTTTCTGTCATTTTTTTCTTGAGGTTGATGAGGGCATATCTCATTCTTCCCAGGGCTGTGTTTATACTTACCCCGGTTGCATCAGCTATTTCTTTGAAGCTCATATCGAGGTAAGATCTCATAATCAATACTTGTTTCTGACTTTCAGGCAACTCCTGAATGTGTCTTTTCAATTTATTGACGGAATCTTGAGTAATTTGCTTGTCTTCAACAGGTGATTCAGCAAATTCGAGTGTATCAAATATATTGGATCCGTCTTCCATCAAAACAGTTGGATATCTCTTAGCCCGTCTGAATGTATCAATGGCTAAATTGTGACCTATACGTAATATCCATGGCAAAAATTTTCCTTCATCGTTGTACCGTCCGGACTTAATTGTATTCACGGCTTTTATGAACGTTTCCTGCAGAAGATCTTCTGCGAGGTATCTATCCTTAACGATAAGATGAATGGTAGTAAACACCCTGTTTTTATGTCTGTTTAATAATTCTTTAAATCCTTCTTCGTTTCCATTAATGTAAAGTGATATCAATTCACTGTCACTAACCTTGTACTTCCTCATTATAATTACATTTAGTTAACGTAGAACTTTAAGCCATATTATATCAATTAGTGTAAGACATATTTTTAGTAAATAATTTCAAATGTATAGAATAAGCAAAAAACATGCAAAACTTAGTCAAATCATTTTTTATATTTAATATTTGTGATTTGATCAATTATTTTGATTTGTTGTTAATAAAACCATAAACAATCTTTGTTTTTTTTATGAAATATGAAAAGTTCAGCATGAATTTAAATTTACATTTAAAATGAAATTTTATTATACAATTTACCATTTATATATTTGGTGTCTATGACGACAAATCTTAACATACAACCAAAAGATCAATTTGAAAGCTTAGATCCAAGACAATTTATCCTTATTAAAGGAGCACGGGTAAATAACCTAAAAAACCTATCTGTAGCCATACCAAGAAACAAATTAATAGTAATTACGGGTCTTTCAGGATCAGGAAAATCTTCTCTTGCCTTTGATACATTGTTTGCAGAAGGACAAAGAATGTATGTTGAGAGCCTGAGCTCCTACGCACGGCAGTTCCTCGGCAGAATGGAGAAACCTGAAGTCGATTATATTAAAGGCGTATCTCCGGCCATAGCCATTGAGCAGAAAGTAAATACAAGAAATCCAAGATCAACTGTTGGAACCACAACGGAAATCTATGATTATCTAAAATTATTGTTCGCCAGGGTAGGAGACACTTTTTCTCCAATCAGTGGAAAGATAGTTTCACGTGATACAGTTACAGATGTAGTCAATTTTATTAATACTCATGAGGAAGGAAGCAGATTTATGGTTGTTTGTCCTCTGCATCAGCAAAATGGCAGAGGTCTGGAGGAAGAATTAAAAATTTTACTTAGCAAAGGTTTTACACGGGTAATGGTAAAAGGAGAAATCATAGAAATTGAAGATTTTCAGGATGAAGTCGATTTTTCGGATATCCGGATACTAATAGACAGGGCCTCTGTAATTAGGGATGATGAGGATAATACCTACCGGATTTCTGATTCGGTTCAAACGGCATTTTTTGAAGGACACGATGAATGTATTATACAATTTGTTGGTGAAGAGGAAAAGTTGATATCGGATAAGGTTGTGGCAGATGGTATAGTTTTCGAAGAACCAAGTGTTAATCTTTTTAGTTTCAATAATCCATATGGCGCATGTAAACGGTGCGAAGGATTTGGCAAAATATTAGGTATAGACCCAGACCTGGTAATTCAGGACGCCAGTTTATCCGTATATGAGGGAGTTATCGTCCCATGGAGAAGTGAGTCCATGAAAAAATGGCTGAATACTTTTCTGATAAATGCTTCCAAATTTGACTTTCCAATTCACAGGCCGTACAAAAATTTGAAAAAGGATCAGCAAAAATTGCTGTGGGACGGGAATGAATACTTTGATGGAATTAATGCCTTTTTTAATTTCATCGAATCTCAAACACATAAGATCCAATATAGGGTCATGCTTTCCAGGTATAGAGGCAGGACAGTTTGCCCGGATTGCCGGGGAACAAAATTAAGAAAAGACGCTTCCTATGTGAAGATTGGAAATAAATCCATAGTTGACCTTGTCCTGATGCAGATCAATGAGCTCAGCCGGTTTTTCATTGATCTGGAACTGGATGAGTATAAGACAAAAGTGGCTAAACGAATTCTTAAGGAAGTGAATAACCGGATCGGCTATCTGGAAAAAGTGGGATTAGGTTACCTTATGCTGAATCGTCTTACACGGACGCTTTCCGGCGGGGAGTTTCAACGCATCAAACTGGCCACATCACTTGGAAGTTCATTAGTGGGTTCAATGTACATTCTGGATGAACCGAGTATAGGATTACATCCAAGAGACACATCTCAATTGATCGAAGTATTAAAACACTTAAGGAATCTTGGCAATACAGTTATCGTTGTGGAACACGAAGAAGAAATCATGGATGCTGCAGACCAAATCATCGATATTGGCCCGAATGCAGGTTCTCATGGTGGAGAGTTGGTTTTTCAGGGCAATGCTCACGATGCTAAAAATCATGAATTAACATATACTACACGTTTTTTAAATGGGATAGATAAAATTGAAATCCCAAAACATAGAAGGTTGTGGAAACATTCAATTGACATCTTTGGAGCAAATGAAAATAATCTCAAATCCATAAATGTAAAAATTCCCTTAGGTGTATTAACGGTCATTACAGGAGTTAGCGGATCTGGTAAATCTACCTTAGTTAACAGGATTCTTTATCCGGCAATTGGCAAGAAATTGGGTTTGTCGTCAGAGTTAACAGGAAAGTATGAGAAAATAGAGGGCGCTATCAATATGATCACATCACAGGAATATATTGATCAAAATCCCATAGGTAAATCCTCAAGATCAAATCCGGTTACATATGTAAAAGCCTATGACCAGATCAGGCAGCATTTCTCGGAGCAGGGTTTGGCAAAAACCAGAGGATATAAACCTTCATATTTTTCATTTAATGTTGACGGAGGCAGGTGTGAGGCATGCCAGGGAGATGGGACAGTAAAGATTGAAATGCAGTTTATGGCTGATATTTTTCTGACATGTGAAAGTTGTCATGGGAAGCGTTTCAAGTCCGAAATTTTAGAGGTAGAATATAATGGTAAAAATATTTCCGATGTGTTAAAACTCACTGTAGATGACGCCATTGAGTTCTTTCATGATAAAAAAAGTATTATATCGAAATTGAAACCACTTCAGGACGTAGGGCTGGGT
>DAOVVI010000475.1 GCA_030637245.1 Cyclobacteriaceae bacterium | reverse complement strand
GTCAACTTTGGCTTAAAAAATGACTAAACGTATCACCTCTTAGACCTATTCGAATTGTTTCAAGAGGAATTACTTCATTTGGAGCTATGTTACCAAGATTTACATTGCTTCCCAATAATTTGATGAACCAAACCTGCTGAGCTTTTTGAGGAGCCTCCCAGATTATATTTTCATATGGGATTTTAGTTAATATCTCTTCTACTAAACCGGACCTTACTTCACCGGTTGATCTAAATAACCCTACATTGCCACTTTCTCTGGCCTCACCAATTACCTTCCATGCTCCAGCCTCCAGCTCTTCCTGCATTAGCTTTATCCATTTATAAGGTGGTATAATTTTATCGACGTCTTTCGATCCTACTTCTGATAAAACGGTGACTTTTTTGGAGAGCTTCGTGATGAAATCGCATTTTATATCATGATCCAGTTCAATAGATCCATCAGATACCTCAGCGTAATCCAGGTCATATTTTTCTATTACTTTGACATAATCATCGAATTTACCCCGCACGATAAAAGCCTCGAAAAGCGTACCTCCAAAATAAACCGGAATTCCGGCTTTTTTGTAAATCTTGATTTTCTCTTTCAGATTTGGAGTGACATAAGATGTCCCCCAACCGAGTTTAAGGACGTCAATATAATTACCACAAACACTTATGAAATCTTCAACTTCCCTTATACTTAAGCCTTTATCCATAGCCATTGTAATTCCTACCTGACGTGGCTTTTCCGTCCTCTGGGGTATTTCATTTAAAAAATAGTTCATTTATTATTCTTTCTAAATTGATCAATTATTCTGAAAAGCGCTTTTTGTGTTTCTAATTTTGGAAAAAACTCCAGGAGATCAACATGTTTATCATAATTGAGTACCAATGCATTTTCCAAATAATTATAAGCTTCTTTATATTTTCCCAACGCAAGTAAATAAGCTGCCGCCCGATAATATAGATCAGCTTCTTCTGGTAGGTCGCTTAGCGTATTTACAACAATCTCTAATGCTTTTTCATATTCACCTTGTTCATAATAAATATATGACCAGTCTAATACAATCTCAAGATCTTCCGGATTTAGCATACTGGCTTCTTCATACGCATCCAGACTGGAAACCAAATTACCAACGTGGTATTCAGCTTCAGCGACTTTTTTCCAATACAAGTAATTTTCGCAATCAAGTTTTAAAGCACGGTTTAAAAAATGAATTGCTTCATACCATTTGTTTTGTGAAGCGAGGCATTTCCCAACGCCAAACCATGCTTCGTCATAAAATGAATCTAGTTTTACAGCTTTCTGATAATATTTTACTGCCAGCTCATGATGTTCTAGCTTTTCATAGGTTTCTGCCAGGCTGCAATAAGTTTCAGCGCTTGCGCCTTCAATTTCCAATGTTTTTTTATACGCGTCGATGGCTTGAGTGTATTTTTCAAGACTCATAAAGGAATTGCCCAGATTAAAGAATGCTGAGCCAAAGTTTTCATCAATTAAGGTGGCATATTCATAGGCATTAATAGCCTCGTCAAATTTCCCAAGCTTATTGAAAACGATTCCTAAGTTATACCAGGCATAGTGAGAATAAGGATCCTGATCAATGAATTTTTTGTAATAAGAAATACTATGCTCGAGCTGTTCGGTGATATCTAAACAATATGCAAGTTCATAAAGTGCGTTTTCATGGATGATATCTATTTCTATGGTTTTTTTATAATATTCAATCGCTTTGTTGTATTTAAAAGCATTTTGATATGCAAGACCGATTTGATAATGTAAATCAGCTTTGTCCTCACTGAGTGGAATGGCTTTTTGATAGTTTTTTATAGCTTTTTCATATAAACCCTGCACTAAATATAAATTTCCCTTCATGGTGAAAATTTCAGGATCATTAGGTTGAAGGGCCATTGCTGTTTCTAAAATTTCCAGGCTTTTATCAAATTGTTCCAGGTTTGATAATATTTGGGCCTTTTCAATCATCAAGCTTGTGGAATAAGGATATTGGTCAATAGCAATGGAACAGGCCTTTAATGCCATTTTATTTTTACCCAACTCTATGTAATGACTTATGATTTCTTCGAGTTGTTCTATCTGGTAAAACTCCAGGGTATGGTTTTTGAGATGCTTTTCAAAGGTTTTAATTAGAGTATTTAACTCGTCCTTTCTCTTAAAATTCTCACCCATTTTCAAAGTCAAATTTAAAATGTGACCAATGCTTGCATATTAGTGAAAAAATCTAATATCGAAAAATAGAATTCAGAATTATTAAAGCCGGTAACATTTATCACAATTACAATAGTGATTGGTTTAAAATATTTTGAGAACTAAAAAATTTAATGTCCCGGTTATTCATTCTTTTTAATATCTCTTCTGCTTGTAGCGCATTGTGACAGTCAGTACCCACAAAATCAATTAAGTTCGCTTTCTGAAGTTGGCGGGCAAATTTTTTCACCTCCACTGAATAAAATCCTGTTAGAGATAGGATATTCATCTGAAACAGGAGATTCATGTTTTTTAGTTTTTCCAATAACTTTTGGTTGCCTTGCAAATAGCTATACCTTTCCGGATGAGCCAAAATTGGTTGATATCCTTGCGTATTCATGGTAAAAACTGCATCTTCAAGAAAAGCCGGTTTATTAAAGAAAGAGGTTTCAAACAGCAAGTAATTTTTACCAAATGTCAATAATTTTTCCTGTTTGGAAAGCTTGGATATCAGGTTTTCATCCAGATAATATTCTGCGGCTACCTCCAATTTTATATTT
>DAOVVI010000407.1 GCA_030637245.1 Cyclobacteriaceae bacterium | reverse complement strand
GTTTTAGCTGAGAAGCTTAGTCCTGTTTGGGACTAAGCTTTTTTTTCTATTAATCCTGCTATCATTGAAATAGAAAAGCAATGAATAATTTGATTTACGCATTTTATCCAAACTACGCCTCACAATCCATCGGCTGACAAAAGCCAAAACTTTCAGGAAGCGCGGTAAAGCTTTGGTAGGCAGGCCCGCATTTTATCATTAATCCATTATTAAACCAGCCAGTTGACAGGTTCATGGTAAAACCGCTATTTTATATGCTCCTGCAGGTTCGCAATACTTCATATTTTGATTTCAATAACTTTTTTGAAGTATTATCTTATATTTGGCAAATTTTAGTACCGCATGCAATGAGATATACACCCGCAAATAAAGAGCTATTTAAAAATAACAGGCAAAGGTTCATTAAAAGAATGGATCAAAACGCTATAGCTGCGTTCAATTCCAATGATATCATGCCGACAAGCGCAGATGGAACAATGCCATTTTTGCAACAAACAGATCTATTTTATTTAAGCGGGATTGATCAAGAGGAGAGCATCCTTTTGATTTTTCCAGACGCCAATGAAAAGCAACATCGTGAAATTTTATTTATCAAAGAAACCAACGAAGAAATAGCTATTTGGGAAGGACACAAATATACCAGGGAGGAGGCGAGAGAATTATCCGGTATTCAATCAGTATTTTGGGTTTCGCAGTTCAATGAAATTTTCAATACACTTATATTTCAGGCTGAAGTAATTTACCTAAACTCGAATGAACATTTAAGGGCAAAAAATGAGGTTGAAACCAGGGATGCGAGGTTTGCAAAATGGTGCAAAGAGAAGTATCCATTACATAAGTATAAACGATCTCAACCAATTTTACATAAGATTCGTGCAGTCAAGTCCCATATTGAAATTGAACAGTTAAAGAAGGCCATTCATATCACTGAAAAGGGTTTTAGAAGAGTATTAAAATTCATCAACCCCGGCATCATGGAATATGAGATAGAAGCTGAATTAATCCATGAGTTTGTTTCGAACCGGAGCAAAGGATTTTCCTTTCAACCAATAATTGCATCAGGATTTAATGCATGTGTGTTGCATTACATTGAAAATAAAGGAGTATGTAAAGATGGAGAGTTGGTACTTATGGATATTGGCGCTGAATATGGAAACTATAATGCAGACCTGACAAGATGTGTGCCCGTAAGTGGGAGATTTACAGATAGACAAAAAGCAGTTTATAATGCCGTTCTTCGTGTTCAAAGAGAAGCCATGGCCATGCTAACTCCGGGAAATACCATTCCGGAATATCATAAAGAGGTTGGTAAAATCATGGAAAAGGAATTGGTAGGGTTAGGGCTTTTAAGCAAAACTGATATAAAAAAACAAGATCCAACTCTTCCGGCATACAAAAAATACTTCATGCATGGTACTTCACATCATTTGGGTTTGGACGTTCATGATTATGGATATCCGCAAATGAAGATGGAGGTTGGAATGGTTTTTACGGTTGAACCCGGAATTTACATTAGAGAAGAAAATCTCGGAATACGGCTTGAAAATGATGTGGTTATCATAGAGAACGGAATCGTCGATCTAATGAATAATATTCCAATCGAACCTGAAGAAATCGAAGATATAATGAATTCAAAGTAGAAAAAGCTGGTTGATGTTTCCCTTATTAAATTCTGAATTTAGAGGCTTTTTCCATTAGCATTTCCCTGTCAGCAGTAATGCTTGGATCACTGTAAATATTTTTAGAAAGTTCAGCAACAACTTTTTTCTTATATCCCAATTTTTCAGCTATTTCTTCACAGAATACAATCTCTGATTTGAATACCTGCCCATCAACTTTCATTAATTGAATAACCATATATAAGTATTCAAATCTTTCATTTTCGGAAAGATGCTCTAATTCAGTAATTGGCTCTGGTTTATTTAGAAGTTCTTTGAATTGATCTTCATCCAAATTGTTGACTTTTGCAATATGCTCAATAAGCTTTCGCTCTTTGGTGGCAAGGGTTCCATCAATCGTGGCTAATTGTATCAAAATGTTTAACTGTTGTGTAATCATCTCAGGAATATTTCTATGGAAACTTTTGTATGACTTTCAAATTTAACAATTAATATGATCTCTGGTCATTTAGCTTTTTGATCAAAGCTGCAGATCATGTAATATTTATAACATATCTATCAACAAATACATCAATAGATTAAGTATGGGTTCATACTCTAGACTTCAATTGCAGTTCATACTTTTGCTCTCCGATAACTCGTTTTTGTTCGTCATAGGAAACTTCAAGAAATGATAGTTCATTATTTGTGTTAACCAACACCACAGTGGAACATCTGGTTCCATATCCTTTCATTGAAATAAAGACAGGTGAAAGTTTTTTTTCAAGATCATACGAAATACCTGTCTCCGGCAGTAAATTATCAGGGGCTTTTTTATTGCTTTTTAATATTTCTACAATTTCGTACATGTTGATTGATTCGGATTTAATAATGCTTGACAGATAGTTTTTGCCTGATTGAATTTTTGGCCAGGGAGTATCTAATAAATGATTACTAAGTCCATGAATTCCATCAATAATTTTACTGGATTGATCTGAAATATTAGAATAGTGATACATTGAATCAAAACAGTCATCGCTCAACAATAAATTAAATCCGTTATAATGGTGTTTATTTTTTGAAACGTCAGATAAAAACGTTGAAACATTAAGGTTTTGAGACAAGAATTCATTGGATAATTCACCCCTGGATCTAGCATTATTTTTTTCATTATTTGGATCTCGAAAATTTGTAATGGCTATAAAACGGCCATTTTTATTTATTCCCAGCCATGTCCCCCCGGATTGGATATCTCTTCCTCCAAGTATTGAATGTTTCTCTATCCAAAAATTGGCATCTAAAGTGGGCCTCTTAAAAAATTCATCCCTATTGGCTGCCATTATTAGCTTATATTGTGGGTGTTGGTTTAATGCAAAAAGAATGAGGCACATGTTGTTTTATTAAAGAACAAATATTGATTTAGCTTTTTTTTACTTTAGTTTTAATTCATAATTTTGGTTCTAAGTAAATCAACCAAAGCATATTATACGAATGATATTAGTTTTAATTTAATTATAATATTAAAACTGCTTCCAATTAATTTATAATTACCCAGATGTTTGGATTATTTAAAAATACTCGAAAAAAGAAAAAGTCAAATG
>DAOVVI010000471.1 GCA_030637245.1 Cyclobacteriaceae bacterium | reverse complement strand
AATGAAAAAGTTATCATTCATATTTGAAACATTATGTTTTGAATTTACGCAATCATGCCGAGCATGTTTATCACGATTTTAATCGCATTATTAATCTTTCCTTGAAACAAACAATACTTTTCCGGAGTATAATGGAAAGTATTAATGAAATATACGACTTGACTGGCACCTCAATTTAAATATGTTTACCTGATTATTATAAAATATAGATACGATGGAACATCTTAGCCCTGAAGCAAAAATCAAACAATTAAATCTTGAATTACCTCCGGCTCCAAAACCTATGGGAGTGTACAAACCATTATTGCAGGATAAAAACTGTGTGTATGTTTCAGGTCATGGCCCTGTTACCTTGTATAACGAACTGCTAAGAGGAAAAGTGGGAAGTGAAGTTGATAAGGATCAGGGGAAGCAAGCTGCTCGCCAAACCGGATTGGCCATTCTTTCTACACTAAGGTCCAACCTTGGAAGTTTGAACAAAATTAAAAGAGTAATAAAAATCCTGGGTATGGTCAACTGCACACCGGAGTTTGGTGAACATCCATATGTAATCAATGGATGCAGTGAACTCTTTGTCGATGTGTTTGGTGAGGACAATGGGGTAGGGGTACGGAGCGCTGTGGGTATGGCGTCATTACCGGAAAATATTACTATAGAAATAGAGGCAATTTTTGAACTTCATTAAACTACCGTAAGGCACGCATTGCAATGCGTGCCTACAATATGATCTTATCCATGGAAAAAGAGTGCTTTTTGCTGGCTCTATCTCAACTATGGTCCGGGATTGCAAATCCCTTCATTGGCTATTTAGCAATAAAAGAATACGTTCCACTTCCAACTTCGAAACTCACACCATCATCATTCTCCTCTAAGAATTTAACAGTATCAAAATTATCAAAACTTTTGCCCGCGCTGAAAATCTCTGTGCCGTCAACTGTTATGTTGGAAAAGTTGAAGTTAGTTTTAGGAACCTTCACAATAGAACTTGTATTGGGAGGAATAACCACATTTATAATCAAGCTGTTCCCATCAATTTTCCAATCTACGGAAAGATCGCCGTAGCCGGTTTTTTGAGAAGCTTTGGCCCAGGTCAGGTTTCCGACCGGCATAGGGGCGATGAGACTTTGTTTAAACCCTGGATTTTCAATATCAGGTTTTAGCCCGGCTAAATAGCCAAAAATCCATTCTCCGATTCCTCCTAAGGCATAGTGGTTTCTGGAGTTCATGCCTTCCGGACGCTCAGTATCACTATTCCACAATTCCCACATGGTAGTAGCGCCCTTTTCAATCATGTATCCCCAACTTGGATATGTCTTCAAATTGATCATTTCATAAGCTTTATCGTGATTACCATAATCTGAAAGTATGGGTAAAATAAACTGTGTGCCCAGGAATCCGGTGCTTGGATGGCCTTCTTTTTTTGCAACGGCTTCCATGACGTTTTCAAAAACTTTTGGTTTCAGATCATCAGGAGTGATACCAAATGCCAATGGAAGCAGGTTCGCTGTTTGTGTAGCGCCCTCATAGTTTTGAGAAGACTTGTCGAAATATTTGTTCTGATAGGCTGTGGCTACATCTTTTGCGAGCTTCCCATATTCTTCGGCATCGGCCGATTTACCTAGTACTACAGCTATTTCAGAAAGCAATTTTGATGAATAAAATAGATAAGAAGCGCTTATTGGTTTTTGGGGAGATTTTACCGGCGCAATCCAGTCGGCATAACCGAAGAATGTGCTGTCCGGGTTTGACCAGGTATAAATATTATTAATGGCATGTTTCCTCATGAACTCGACCCATGCTTTCATCCCATCATAATTCTCACCAAGTATCCGCTTATTTCCCGAAAACTTGTAAGCCACCCATGGAACAATGATTACAGCATCACCCCAGGCAGGTTTAGCGGGACCGTCAACTACAATTGCAGGATTTACATCATAAACATATCCACTGGGATCCTGACAGTCCGTAATGTCATGCAGCCATTTCTCATAGAATTGCGTCATATCCATGTTGTAGTAGGAGGTAGGAGAAAAAGTCTGTGCATCGCCCATCCAACCCAATCGCTCATCGCGCTGAGGACAGTCGGTTGGCACACTGTGCATATTTCCCCTTTGGCCCCAGGTGATATTTTTGATAATTGTATTCATGAGTGTATTGGAGCTCTCAAATTTTCCAATCCATGGTGCGGATGAATAAAAAACAACTCCTTTTAAAGCGTCTTTTGTTGGTATCCCCGGATATCCTTCCAATTCCACATACCTGAATCCTGAATATGTAAATTGCGGTTCCCATATCTCTGTGCCTTCACCTTTCAAAATATAGATATCAGTTCCTATAGCAGATCTCAGGTTCTCCTGGGCCACTGTGCCATCGTCATGCAACAATTCAGCAAATTTCATTTTAATTTCCGTCCCTGCCTTACCTGAAACTTTTAATTTACCCCATCCAACCATGTTTTGTCCATAGTCAAATACATAATTCCCGTTTGGTGCTTTGGTCACACTTTGTGCGATCAACTCCTTTTCTATGCGAAGAGGAGGGGCTTGCTGGGCTATAAGTATTGAGGTTTCGGGTGCCGGAATAGCTACGTTTTTCCATGAACTTTCATCAAAGTCTGCACTATTCCATCCCTCCTGCTCCAGGCGTGCATCATAGTGAACGCCATCATAGAGGTTGTTGAAAGTAATTGGAGATTCACTCCATTTCCATGAATCATCGGAGACAATAGTTTGAATGTTCCCTGACTCGTCTTCAATCTCTATTT
>DAOVVI010000190.1 GCA_030637245.1 Cyclobacteriaceae bacterium | reverse complement strand
TGAACCGGGAATCTGGATATTTTCAAATATTTTTTTCAATTAAAATTCTTTTGACTTAGTTAATTAAAATCAATCTTTTACTTTTGTATCCCATAAGTTTAACACTATAATTTTTTTCAACTTATGGCTCAAGTCAAATACGTTTTTGTTACCGGCGGGGTAACATCTTCTCTCGGGAAAGGCATCATTTCAGCATCATTAGGAAAACTATTAGTGGCCAGAGGTCTGCGGGTAACAATTCAGAAATTTGATCCTTACATTAATATTGACCCCGGCACATTAAATCCATATGAACATGGAGAGTGTTATGTGACAGAAGATGGCGCAGAAACAGACCTGGATTTAGGACATTATGAACGTTTTTTAGCTGCTAACACCAGTCAGAAAAATAATGTGACCACCGGAAGAATTTATAATAATGTAATTACGAAAGAGCGGGAAGGAGAGTATCTGGGTAAAACCGTGCAGGTAATTCCACATATAACTGATGAAATAAAAAGAAATTTTTTAGCTCTTGGTCACAATGGTGATTTTGACATTATCATTACTGAAATTGGCGGCTCCGTCGGTGATATTGAATCTTTGCCATTTATAGAAGCTATACGACAGACCAAATGGGATCTTGGTCATGAAAACTGTATTGTTATTCATCTTACTTTGATACCATATTTGAAAGCCGTTGGCGAATTAAAGACCAAACCGACACAACATTCTGTTAAAAGATTATTGGAATCGGGGATCCAGCCGGATATCCTTGTCTGTCGGTCTGAACGAGCCATAAACAACGACATAAGAAAAAAACTAGCACTATTTTGTAATGTTCCGATCAATAGTGTGATCTCATCAATAGATGCAAAAACGATTTATGACGTGCCATTGTTGATGAGAAAAGAAAAACTCGACGAACGGGTAATGGAGATATTCCAGCTACCAATTGGTGAAGAACCGGACCTGGAAAATTGGAAGGAATTTTTGACCAGGTTAAAGAACCCAACAAAAGAAGTGAATATTGCCCTTGTTGGTAAATATGTTGAGCTCCATGATGCATATAAATCTATAGCAGAGTCTTTAATACATGGCGGAGCTAGAAATGAGTGTAAAGTAAATGTGAGTTGGGTATCTTCTGAAGAGATCGAAAATGAAAATGTTGAAGAGTTGCTTGGCGGCCATGACGGAATATTAATTGCTCCCGGTTTTGGAGAAAGAGGTATAGAAGGGAAAATCACCGCTGCTAAATATGCCAGGGAAACCAAAATACCTTTTTTTGGAATCTGTCTCGGATTGCAGGTTGCTGTCATAGAATTTGGCAGGAATGTATTGGGATATAAACAAGCTGCATCAACTGAAATCAGCCCTAATACAAAGGATCCTATCATTGACCTGATGGAGGAACAAAAGAAAATTACTAAAAAGGGTGGAACTATGCGATTAGGTGCGTATTCTTGCAGGCTGAAAGAAGGGACGAAGGTTTATAAATTGTACAAGTCAGAAGAAATATCTGAACGACACAGACATCGTTACGAATTCAATAACGAGTATTTAGAGAAATTTGAAAGTAAGGGGATGGTAGCTGCGGGAATTAATCCAGACTCAAATCTTGTTGAAATAATGGAGTTGAAAAGTCATCCCTGGTACATAGGGACGCAATTTCACCCTGAGCTAAAGAGCAGGGTAGTCGAACCTCATCCTTTATTTGTAGGCTTTGTTAAAGCTGCTGTTGACCACAGGATTAAAAAGGAAAAAAATAAAAGTTAAGCTATAATAATAATGGATAAGAATCAGGCAACTGGATTTGTTTTAATGGCCGCATTGCTCATGGTGTGGTTCTACTTTTTTAAACCAGAACCGCCGGTGCAAACTCCTGGAGGAGTGGATACAGTAAATACCATTACTGCTCAACCTCAGCAATTGAATCAGAACAATTCAATAATTCAAGAAAAAATTATTGATGAACCGGTGATTGAGATAGATGATGTTGATCTCAGTACTGAAAAATTCGGAGTTTTCGCGACAGCTTTAACCGGCCGGGAAGAAGACGTTATTCTAGAAAATGATTTGATTAAAATTAATTATTCCAGCAAAGGCGGACTTGCAAAAGTCGTTGCTCTAAAAGAATTTGATGATTTTCAATTCAATAAGCCCCTTATACTTTTTGACGAAGAATCAAGCCAGTTAAAATACCTGATCAGCACAAACAATGGGAACATCAACTTAGCTGATTTGTTTTTTAAGTCTGAGCAAAAGAATATCGGTGATACTATTCAGTTGACTTTTACTGCAGATTTGGGAAGCAATAAATTTATCCGGCATATTTATCGCCTTGAACCCAACAGCTATACAGTTTCGCATCAGTTTATAATTTCGGGATTAGAAAGTGAAATTTCTGGGAGTAAAGTTTCCTTGCTTTGGGACAATTACCTTAAACGCCTTGAAACTGATATCGAATACAATCGAAATTATACGCAGATAAATTATTTTCTTGCATCGGGCAGCATGGATGAATTAAGCCCAAGATCATCTGACAAGGAGGAAACTACCTTTACTGAACCTGTCACCTGGATATCATTTAAGCAGCGATTTTTTACAACCGGTTATATATTTAATAAACCGATAAGAACCGGTTACATTTCTTCTGAATTCAATGAACTGGATACCATCACCTCAAAATACTGTAAGATGATGGTTGATATTCCTTTGAATAATTTCAGTGAGGATGCCGGTGCAAATACCTATTATTATGGCCCTAATAAACTAAATACGCTCAAAAAAGTAGCCCCGGGATTTGAAGAAAACCTCTACTTAGGTTGGCCTGTTGTGAAGTGGATAAATAAATATGTAATCATCACAATTTTTACATTCCTGGAAAAATACATAGGAAGTTATGGCGTAATCATCATTGTCCTGGTTTTTATCATCAAGTTACTTCTTTCTCCATTGACTTATAAATCGCACATTTCAATGGCGAAAACAAAGGCACTAAAGCCGGAGCTTGATGAGTTGAAAAAAAAGTATGGAGATGATGCGCAAAAAATGCAGAGTGAGCAAATGAAGCTATATTCGCAAGTTGGCGTAAATCCATTAAGCGGATGTATTCCAATGGTGCTCCAAATGCCTATTTTGTTTGCCATGTTCCAGTTTATCCCTCATGCCATAGAATTGAGGCATAGGGCTTTTCTATGGGCCACTGATTTATCAACCTATGATTCCATCATTTCGTGGAGCACTGACATTCCTCTTATCAGTGGTTTTTATGGAAATCATGTAAGTTTGTTCACCTTATTGATGACTATATCGACAATATTATATACATGGATTAACAGTCAATCAACAGCCCAAATGCAAGGGCCCATGAAATCCATGCAATATTTCATGCCGGTTATTTTCATGTTTGTATTGAACAAATTCCCTGCGGGGTTAACATTCTATTATTTCGTTTCTAACCTTGTTTCCTTTGGTCAGATTGCTATTATCAGAAGGTTTGTGGACGATACTAAGATCAGGGCCATTCTTGATGAGAATAAACTGAAAAACAAGGACAAGAAAAAATCAAAATTTCAGGCGCGACTTGAAGGTGCGATGAAAGCCTCCAACGAATCCAAAAAGAAAAAGGGCAGGAAGTAAGATTTCATTATAAATAAGATATTCAAAATCACCAATTTGTACTATTGGTGATTTTTTGTGTATAATAAAGATAATATGGAATTGATTTATACAATAAAATGGATGTACAAATTGTAAAAACTTTATATAGATAAATTATAAATTAAACTTTTATCTTTGCGGAACATTTCGATTAATCGAATAACAAAATCAGGATAGCATCTGAATGGGTTAAATTAACACGACGAATAAAGTATCAAATATTTTTATTTATAGGTGCACTAAAACTTTTCTTAATCATATTGAATTGAACATCTGGAAATGGGTAAAATCATTGCAATAGCCAATCAAAAAGGTGGAGTTGGAAAAACCACAACAGCAATAAACTTGTGTGCAAGCTTAGCGGCTTTGGAATATAAAACTCTTGTAGTCGATGCCGACCCACAGGCAAATACCACATCCGGAGTTGGCCGCAATTCTAAGGAAGCTAGGGACAGCATCTACGAATGTATGGTTGACGGTGTTGAGGCGAAAAATTGTATACTCGATACTGAAATAGACTATTTATACGTTTTGCCTTCACATATTGATCTGGTTGGCGCCGAAATAGAGATGGTCAATATCGAGAACAGGGAAAGGAAAATGCGGGAAGCCCTGGCCCCGGTAAAAGATGATTATGATTTTGTCATAATAGATTGCTCGCCATCTCTTGGTTTAATTACCATTAATGCGCTAACTGCCGCAGATTCTGTTGTAGTACCTGTGCAATGTGAATATTTTGCATTAGAAGGTTTGGGGAAATTATTAAATACTATAAAAATCATTCAATCAAGATTGAATACCAACCTGAATATTGAAGGTATTCTACTCACCATGTACGATGTGAGATTAAGACTTTCAAATCAGGTTGTAGAAGAAGTAAAAACACATTTTAAAAACATTGTCTTTGATACTATAATTCCCAGGAATATTAAATTAAGTGAGTCTCCGAGTTTTGGGATTCCTACCATTGCTCATGATGCCGATAGCAAAGGGGCCATAAGCTATCTGAATCTTGCAAAAGAAATTTTGGCTAAAAATAACCTGGAAAAATAATTAACATGGCTGATAAGAAACCTAAAAGGAGAAATGCATTAGGGCGTGGATTAAGCGCTCTTTTGGAGGATGCTCCGGTTTCTGCTCCGGCAGAAAAACTGACTACCGACATAAAACCTGTCAATTCCATCAATGAATTAGACCTGCTTGATATTGAAGTAAATCCATTTCAACCAAGAACACAATTTGACGAAGAGGCCCTTTCTGAATTAGCCGATTCCATAAAAGTACAAGGGATTATACAACCCATAACAGTAAGAAAGCTATCTGAAAGAAAATACCAACTCATCGCCGGAGAAAGAAGATATCATGCTTCCAAACTAGCCGGACTTTTACGTATTCCAGCATTTGTACGAACTGCCAATGACCAACAAATGCTTGAGTTGGCCTTGATAGAAAACATTCAACGAGAAAACCTGAATGCCATCGAAATTGCGCTGAGTTACCAAAGGTTGCTTTCAGAATGCGATTTGAGGCAAGAAGATCTTGGTGGTCG